>JAICGJ010000145.1 GCA_025923195.1 Chryseolinea sp. | reverse complement strand
TGTGATAGCCGGTACAAAGGTTGAATTCACAATCCCCGTGTCGGATCCTGATGGAGACCCAGTTGTTATTGAGGCTTTTTCAGATATTTTCTCTCTCTCCGATAGCCCTGCATTGATGACGCCTGCAGGTACGCCACTTCAATCCACCGCAGCCCCAAATGACACAGCGTCGGCGCAAATATTATGGAATACCACTTGCCAGCACGTCAAAAATCAGGAGTATAAAATTGTCTTTAAGGTAACGGATAGCCCCCCAGACGGTCCAAAGCTGGTTAGATTCAAGACCGTTGCCATTAAAGTTATTGCACCAGCTCCCGAATTCGACGCGCTGAGCTTGAACCCTATTTCAAAGAGCCTCACTATCACATGGAAGGACCATGCTTGTGAGAACGTGCAAGATATTCAGGTGTGGCGAAGGGTATCTGAGTATCAATATGAGCAGCCTGAGTGTAATACCGGTATGCCCTACTTCCTGCATTACACGTTGCTGGCAACGCTACCACCAGACGCGGAAAACTACACTGATACAAATTTGTCGGTCGGCGCGCAATACTGTTACAGGATCGTGGCGTTAATTGGCGATAATAGGATCACCAGCAGAATATCAATCGATACATGTCTCATCCCCAGGCCCGCCGAGGCGCCAGTCATAACAAATGTTTCCGTGCTGGCGACCAGCCAGTCCAGTGGCCGAATTCAAGTTCGGTGGACCTCTCCATTTAATATCGAAAAAAATCAGTACCCTCCACCTTATCAATACAAGGTCTATCGCTCCGAAGGATTAGGAAATAATAATTTCATTCAGCTTTCGGATTTTGCCCAGCAGGATACTGTCTATTCTGATGACGGTATAAATACACAAGATTTATCTTACGAGTATCGCGTGGAACTGTTTGTTCCAGCAATCACAACGGGCCCGGTAGATACATCGTCCATTGCGTCGTCGGTATTCCTGCATGCCGAACCCTTACCCAATAAGATCAGGTTGTCGTGGGAAGCTAATACGCCGTGGTATAATTACACCCAAGCTTATCCCTATCACTTGATCTATCGCAGCGAGTCAGGTCCTGCCGGACCCTTCATCCTTATTGACAGTGTCGAGGTCAATCAACATGGCTTCCAATATACAGATGGTGGAGAGTTTCAAAACCGGGTGCTGATCGAAGATCAAGTTTATTACTACAAAGTGTTAACCCGGGGGTCGTATGGAAATCCTGCTGTTATCGCCCCTCTGGAAAACTTCTCACAGATCGTCGGAGGAGTGGTCTTAGACATAAAGCCACCGTGTATCCCTACAGTGGTAATTGAAAAAACTGATTGCGGAAATCTAGATTGCGCAACGGATTCCTATTACAACACTGTTTCGTGGTCATTCGAGGATAATAGTTGCCTTGAAGATGGACTAAGATATCGTGTTTTTGTATCGGACACAGAAAATGGTGACTTTGAATCGTTGGCCACCGTTGCCGAAACTTCGTTTCAGCACAGCAATCTTAATTCATTGGCAAAGTGCTATTCCGTTGCAGCGATCGATGTCGTTGGGAACATCAGCGCCCTGAGCCCACCGGTATGCAACGATAATTGTCCATACTTTGAACTACCAAACGTATTTACACCTGGGTCCGACGACGGACGGAATGATCAACTACTTGCATTCGGCCCAGAGACAGGGGGCCTAAAATGTGCAAGGTTTGTAAAACAGGTGGACCTAAAAATTTATAACCGTTGGGGAGAAGAAGTTTACTCCGTTGTAGGTGCGGTTCCGGTAGACAGCTATGTTTTTTGGGATGGTTCATCAAATTCTGGAAGGGAAACCGAGTCGGGAGTTTACTTTTATTCCGCAAATGTGACCTTCGATGTACGCGATCCGGCAATGCAAAACAAACTAATAAAAGGTTGGGTGCACCTTATTCGAAGCCACTAATTTCTAAAGGGTTTTTCGGAAATAGTTTACCTTTGTGCTCGTCAATCGAACCTCATGGATTTAAAGCAGGTACCTCTTAACGATATACATACCAAGCTTGGTGCCAAGATGGTGCCCTTCGCAGGATATAATATGCCAGTCCGATACTCTTCGGATATCGAAGAGCATATGACCGTAAGGAAAGGAGTCGGTGTTTTTGATGTATCTCACATGGGCGAATTTCTTGTCCAGGGGCCCAATGCATTAGAACTTATACAGCGTGTCACGTCAAATGACGCGTCGAAACTCGTTGACGGGCAGGCGCAATATTCCTGTTTGACTAATGATTCCGGTGGAATCGTTGATGATTTGCTCGTTTACAAAATGAAGGACAATGACTATATGCTCGTTGTCAATGCATCTAACATTGAAAAGGATTGGAATTGGATCAACAAACATAATTCCAAGGGCGCATCGCTAAAGAACATTTCGGACGACATCTGTCTGTTCGCTGTTCAAGGTCCAAAGGCAGTAACCGTTCTGCAAAAATTAACGTCAATCAATTTGAGTTCTATTAAGTATTATCATTTTACCAAAGGAGAATTCGCGGGCGTTAAGGACGTGATTCTCAGCAACACAGGCTACACAGGCGCCGGGGGATTCGAGGTCTATGTAGGGAAACATGATAGCATCGCAGTCTGGAACGCGATATTCGAAGCAGGCAAGGAATTTAATATCAAACCAATCGGTCTAGGTGCTCGTGACACGTTGAGATTGGAGATGGGGTTCTGCCTATATGGAAACGATATTGATGATACTACTTCCCCCATTGAAGGTGGTCTCGGCTGGATAACCAAATTTACAAAAGGGTTTATCAACTCCACTGCCATTAAGGATCAAAAAGACAAGGGTGTGAAGCGAAGGCTTGTCGGTTTCAAAATGGTAGATAAAGGTATCCCACGCCATGACTATCCGATAAAGGATTCCAATGGAAATGTGATTGGAAAAGTGACATCCGGTACCATGTCGCCAGTCTTGGGAATAGGTATTGGCTTAGGATATGTTACGACAGACCACGCCGAACCTGGAAAAGAAATTTTTATCGACGTTCGCGGCCGGGCGTTAAAAGCCTCAGTTAGCAAGTTGCCGTTTATTTGATATGAAACTTCGAATTGTCATCGCCCTTTTTTTCGCGAACATCACACTTGTTGCACAAAACAAGAAGGCAGAGGTGGCTTTGAACAATCAGGCGGTGGCTCTAATGGACGATGGAAAGTATAAGGAGGCACTTGCATACCTTGATAAAATCACTGCTTCGGACACTGCCAATTTTGTTTACCATTATAATCGCGCAGTCACTTTATTCAACCTGAAGAATTACCACGCTGCAATTGCGGAGTATAAACTCCTGCACGGACTATTGCCTGAACAAAGTGAATACATTTTTCAAATTGGGAACAGCTATGAACATCTTGATAGTATCAAACTGGCTATTTCCTTTTATACTGATGCCATTCGGATGGATCCAGATCATTTTATTTATTTTTTCAAGCGAGGAACGCTTCTTTTAAAGCAAAATCGACTACATGAAGCTGAGGCAGACTTCAGCGCGGCAATTGAACTCAATCCCAAGCATCACAATTCGTTTCACAACCGTGGCATTACACGCTACAAGCTTGGCGAGAAAAATAAAGCCTGTGAGGACTGGTGTCATGCCGTTATACTGGGAAATGCGTACTCCAGAAGTCATTTTGACCCAAATTGCAGAAGCTTCAATCAATGCGAACCAGTTAAATGAAAAGGATAGATGTCTGCCTGAGTCCCGATTTAATGCATTTGTATAAGACGGATGATAGGACAATCGTCGTAGTTGATATACTCAGAGCCACTTCTTGCATGACTACCGCCTTCGCGCATGGCATTCAAAGTATTATGCCGTTCGAATCGCTGGAGGATTGTCGGTCGATGAAAAAACATGGATACTTTACGTCTGGCGAACGAGACGGGAAAAAAGTGGATGGATTTGATCTTGGGAATTCTCCGTTCGAATATATGAACGAGAAATTAAAAGGCCATAAGATAGCGTTCACGACCACCAATGGCACGCATGCTATAGCCAGGTCGATAGGGGCAAGAGAAATTGTAATCGGTTCCTTTCTAAATTTATCTTCACTCTCGGAACATTTGTCAAAAGGAATTTACGACGTTCTAATAGTATGCGCGGGGTGGAAAGGAAGGTTCAACCTCGAAGATACTCTTTTTGCAGGCGCGTTGATTGAAAAACTAATAGACAAGTTCTCATTGGAATGCGACGCACCGCATGCATCCCTTCATCTATATCGCCAGGCGAAATCGAACCTGGTGGACTTTTTGAAAGAGGCAAGCCATGTGAAACGGCTGGCGAATCTGAACATAGTTGAGGATATCAAATTTTGTCTCACTATGGATAAATATTCTGTCGTTCCCGTCCTGAAGGGTTCTGAATTTCAACTCTAACGTCTTCCGGCGGCGTAAACATCTACCTATACCTTGATGTATATTTTCTTTTTGTCATGGATGTACTCTGCCGACCAACACGCCAGCATGAATTAGTGCGAATAAAAGCACCATGTATTGGACTGGCGAAGCTGCCGGAGAAGCGATGGTAAGCCCAGTCCCTGGAGTTCTCATCACATGATGGCGCCATGAACATTTTCGAATAAGCGAGGCCTTTTCTTTAAGATCTTATTTCAGTTTTGGATTTTCGTTATGTCGATTCTTGTCTCGCAAGGTTTTTTTTTCAAGATTCTTGGTGAATGCCTCTGTAAGATTTACTCCGGTCTGATTCGCCAGACAGAATAAAACCCATAGCACATCGGCAAGTTCATCGCCGAGGTCTTTATTTTTATCGGAATCCTTTTCCGATTGCTCACCATACCGCCGTGCAATGATGCGTGCAACTTCTCCCACTTCCTCTGTGAGCATTGCCATATTCGTAAGTTCGTTGAAATACCGGACGCCGTTTGTCTTTATCCACTGGTCTACCTGCCGCTGGGCTTGCTCGAATGTCATTTGTTAAATATTATTTCGTGTAGTGAACCATCGCGCTAATAATTCTTTCAGAAATCAACTTCTGATTTTTATCCAGGGCCAGAAAAGCAGTATCTTCGCTATTTGACACATAGCCCAATTCCAAAATAATTGCGGGAATAGTGTTTTTGCTAAGGACGTAAAAGTTGGAATTTTGTATGTTGTTTACTTTAATGGCGCCTAAAGTGCTCAGTTCATTTTTCAGTTGCTCTGCAAGACGAAGGCTCTTATCAGCCTGTTGATTACTATTGCTTATCAACACATCAATGCCTGAGGCAGCCGGGTTCGTATCATGTTTGTTTATATGAAGGGAGAGAAATGCATTGGCTCGATGTCTGCCGGCAATTGAAACCCGCTCTTCTAATGAAATCGCATCGTCTCCTGTCCTGGTAAGGATTACCCTCACCCCAGCTTTCTTGCCTTCTTCTTGAATACTTTTTGCGATTGCAAGCGTTAGATCCTTTTCATTTACTCCGTTGCCATAAGCTCCAACATCATGGCCACCATGTCCAGCGTCAACTATCAGTACAATGTCGTTTTCTTCAGACGGAATTATTGACTGAAAAACCTGGTTTGTTCTGAGTGACGTGGTTGAAAAAGCTAACAATAGTCCGCAGACTAGCGTAAGACATAATAAATAGAGCATTGTAGATTTCTGTGATCTGTTCGTTCTTGTCATCATAAGGATACGTTGTTTAATATTTTGTGAATGAAAAGGACTTAGGAGGCCACCTTGATCTGCATATCCAAGATGATAGAGAATGCAATCAAGATATTTTTCAATGGAAGCCCCATTAAGTATTGTTTCGGCATCGGCCTCATATTCATGTTGAATCCTAATGGATTTTCTATAAAGCCTCATGATCGGATTGAACCACAACACTGCAGCAACAAATTCTGTCAAAACCAAATCGATCCAATGCTGTCGCCGAATATGGGCTTTTTCATGCTCAAGCACTAGAGGGCTCACGCCCCCACGCGGCAAAAAAATCATATTCATGAATGAAAAAGGCTGTGATATGTCGGCATGAACGATCGTCAGCATTCCATCTTTCGAAACCTTTGAAGAGTTCTTCATTTTCATCAACCAAACAACATGATACTGCAGTCGAAAAACGGCGAAAACAAAGCCTCCCCAATACAGAATGGGCAGCATGTAAAAAAATGCTGGCGATGCCGTTTGATCGGCTGCCAACCGATAAAATTCGACGTTGTCTAATGTCGCCGCAGGAATGAGAACAGTAGCATCCAGGTGGTAATCCATTGGCACAAGTGATAAATCCACCGCAGGAATAATGAATGAAAAGATCATTCCCGCGAGCAAGTAAATCCTATTCATTTTGAAAGCTGGACTGTTCCGAAAAAGAGTAACATAAACCGCATAGAAGACACCGGTACACATGCTGACGTTGATGAAATACAAGACATTTTCCATTACTTCCTTTTATTTTTTAGTTTTTTGATTCTTTCATCTATCAATTTCCTAACGTCTTCGAGTTCAGACAGACTAAGCTTTGAGTCTGTGAAATATGATGCAAATGCTGAAGGAGAACCTTCGAAATAGTTGCTAAGCATCGGCTTTAACTGCCTCTTAAAGTATTCTTCTTTAGTAATTTTTGGATAATACTCATTGGTCTTCCCGTACGTTCTGAAACCGATGAATCCTTTTTTAGTCAGAACACGAATCACAGTTGATACTGTAGTGTATGCCGGTCGTGGCTCAGCAAATTTTTCGACAATATCTTTTAAAAAACCGCTTTCAATTTCCCACAAATATTGCATCAATTGCTCTTCGGCCTTGGTCAAAGTCTTATTTATCATTTCACAAATGTATAACTATATTTATAGTAAACAAACTATAAATATAGTTATTTAAAAAAAAATGTTTAGCATCCGGAATCCACTTCCGCTGACCAAAATCTAATCGACTATTGAAGTTTTTTCTTGAGTACGTCCGGAATCCGGGCAATTTTCCGTATGTCGTAGTCAAAGCACACAATACCTATTTTGGCGCGTGCAACTTCCTTCGCTGATTCCTTATTCTCCACCAGGTAATACATATCGAAACCATACTTGTTAAAATCAGAGACTCCGATCTTGACAGTCAACTTATCACCCAGAAATGACTCCGACTTGTATTGAATTGCAACGTCCGCGATCACCTGACCTATTGAACCTTCGAAATTGAGCTCGTTATTGAAACCGATGGAGCGGTAGAATTGTACGCGCGCGTCCTGCATCAGCGTCAGTATGCGGTCGTGGCCAACATGATTGCCGTAGTTGAGATCAGATGCCCGAACGATGATTTCAGTTGTAAATAAAAATTTCTCCGGCAGTGATACCTCAATTCTTGCCATGCGTTACTCTCAGGTTTATTTGATTACAAACTTTTCCACAAATACAAGGTGGCGTAAGCTTCCCATCCTTTATATTTCTTGAAGATCTTCTTTACCTCATCGAGAGACGGTTTTCGATTTGTTTTTTTCAAATTCTTTATGGCATTATGAAGACCGGCATCTTCCAGAGGAAATGCATCGGCATGGCGGAATGTCTTCATCAGTGCATAGTTCGCCGTCCAGTTGCCTATTCCTTTAATGTCCATAAGCAAATCTTTTGCTTCCTTCAACGACATGCCCAGTAGCTTCTCCTTAGATACTGCCCCTTCAGCGAACTTTTTTGCAATGCTGATGGTGTACGTCGCCTTTTGCCTGGAGAATTGTATTGACAAAAGTTGCTCTAACGTCAATTGAGCTACTGTTTCGGGCCTTGGGAATAAATAATATGTTTCTTCTTTTAAAGTTACTGCTTCACCGAATCGCTCAACGAATTTTTGCTTTAAAGTGTAGGCGAATGCGAGATTGATCTGTTGACCCAGTACTGCCCAAACTATAGACTCGAACAAATCAGGTTGACCGATAATTCTATAACCATAGTAATTTACAACCAGATCTTTGAGCAATTTGTCCTTTTCACACATGGCGTAGAAAGGCTTCAGGTCTGTGTCAAGGTCAAGCCATTCGCGAATATATTTTACAACTTCTGTTGCCTGAATCACTGTCACCTTGGTATTTAAGAATTCCACAAGGAGATCTTCCTTATTCTGCCGGATTGAAAAAATTACTATAGCATCGCCAATGCGTAATGCTTTTTCGATACGATTGTCGATCACTTTATGCAATAACTCCCGGGGTGAACGCTTGAGGTATGCCAGCGCAAGCTCGAAACTAAATTCTTTGGGAGGAGGAATGCGCAGGGATTTCATTTAATAAGCTGATCACCAAATAAAAGTTCAAGATAATAATTTACTACCAAGCTCAAGCCAGTTTCAGCAAAGTATGTGAATTGTCTTTAGTGCATTGCTCGGCCCGGAATCATTCCATGCGATTCCAGCAAGTTTCGGGTTGATATAACTTTTCAAAAAATCGACTTTTGAGTATTGAATTGCCGGGCAATGACAATCCAATACCATATGAGAAGTTTCTTAAAACGAATTTTAGAATATGAAAGACATAATGAATATGGACTGGGGCAGCATCACAAATTCACTCGATAGTAAAGGCTATGCGATAATACCCAATGTATTGTCCGCAGACGAATGCTATCACCTTTCTGGGCTTTATGATGATCAATATCTATTTCGCAATATCATAAATATGAAACGATATCGATTTGGGGAGGGCGAATACAAGTATTTCAGTTATCCTTTGCCTCCCACGATACAGGTAATTCGTGAAATTCTGTACTCGCCACTTGCCGCAATTGCGAATGAATGGATGCGTAAGCTGGATACTGATGTCGAATATCCTCTGTCACACCATGACCTCATAAGAATATGTGAGCAAAACTCACAAACGCGTCCTACTCCATTGATTTTAAGATACGAGAGCGGCGGGTTCAACACGTTGCATCAGGATCTTTACGGCGAAGTCTACTTTCCGTTCCAGGTCGTATTTGTTCTAAGCCAGGAGGGACGTGACCATGAAGGAGGAGAGTTCGTGCTGACCGAACAGGTGCCGCGGGCGCAATCGAAAATTCAGGTTCTACATCCTAACCAGGGTGATGCAGTGATTTTTACTACGAATTTCAGACCCGTTCAGGGTACAAAGGGCTACTATAAGGCCAAAATGAAACACGGCGTGAGCGAAATAAAAAAAGGGATACGATATTCACTGGGTATTATATTTCACGACGCGGCGTAAAACAAGCCAACCATGTACGGTCATAAAGACTTACAAAGAAGTGAAATGTTGCGAATGATCAGACAGCATATGATTCAATACGCGGGCAACGCAAGACTGAAAATATTCGGCCAATTGAATTGTGCCGCTGGCAGGAGGATGAAAACAGAAAACAGAGTATTCTTCAAAGAGACAAAGGAGGCGCTTTCGGCGGGCTTCCGTCCGTGTGCGCGTTGCATGCCTAAACAGTATCGGGCGTGGAGGAAGAGAAAAACTTTTGAAGTGTAATCTACTTTTTTGCCGTTTGGGGAGACCTAAGATTCTCGGCAATAAGGAGTGTAAAATCTTTTCCTTTAATAAATCCGCCTCCCCATTCCGCATCATATTTGCTTGCTATAGGCAAGCTTGCTACGTCCTCTACTTTTTTGCCTTTTTTCAGAGCAGCGGCTACTTCGTCTCTAATCTCGGCCAACCGGTCCCTGAACTTTTTGACATCGTCTTTGGTGCATAGTTCTCCGTGACCCGGAATGACTTTTGTGTTTTCGTCCATCATACCCAAAAACATGTCCAACGAAGAGATGAACCCATTTATAGACCCTCCGCTTCCATAATCAATGTACGGATAACCGTAGGTTACAAACATATCACCCATGTGATAGACATTTGCCTTTTTGAAATGGATCACTACATCGCCATCGGTATGCGCAGGAGTTACATGAATCAATTCGATATCTTCCTGATTGAGGTAAAAGTTAAGTTTTTCTGAAAACGTGACCATGGGCCATGCATCTTCCGGCCGAGGTGGTGTCACGGTGTTGCTTGACTTGTTCACCTGTTCCTTAGACATCCGGGCGCGCACCATATCATGAGCTACGATGGTGACGCCCATTTGCTTAAAGTTTTCATTCCCGCCTGAGTGATCGCCATGCAAATGAGTGTTGATCAAGAATCGAATGTCGTTGGGACTTAGTGTCTTAATGGCCCCGTTAATCTTGTTGGCCAAGGGTGCGAATTGATTGTCGATCATTAACGTTCCTTCTTTGCCGATAAATACACCAATATTGCCGCCGGAACCTTTGAGAAAATAAATATTTTCCGTCACCTGAACTGGTCGGATTTGTACGGTGTCAAAGTTATTTTGTGCATGAAGACTGATCCATGTCAGGCTGCTTATAAAAAATAAAAAGCTTCGAGTCATAGCCGGATTTAGTTTCTTAAATATAAGAAAGACTCTTTACGTTGTTTCATTACTTTTTATTGATGGTATCCATGTTGATCAATAGAATGAGCAAGAACCGGGTTGAGCAGGAGTGGAATTACACCCAATTTTGAATCATAAAAAAAATGATAGTTTTATGATCTTGACAGCAAAAGAAAACAACATTAATTACCAGCGGATAGAACAAGCCATTCTATACCTGGAGAATAATTTTCAACGTCAACCTGAATTGGATGAGGTAGCCGAAAAAGTACACCTTTCCCCATTCCATTTTCAACGGATCTTCACAGAGTGGGCAGGGATTAGCCCAAAGCGATTTCTACAGTTTCTTACCGTTGGCTATCTAAAGGAAAAGCTAGAAATATCAAAAAACCTGGTGGAAGTAGCTGAACAGGCTGGGCTTTCAAGTCAGTCGAGGGTATATGACCTCTTTACGACGCTTGAAGCTGTAACACCTCAGGAATACAAACAACGTGGTGCCGGGCTTCGGGTCGAGTATGGCGTCCATCAAACGCCGTTCGGCTCCTGTCTTATTGGTGTCACGGAACGCGGCGTCTGTTGGCTCTCCTTCCTGCATGCTGACGAAAACCCGCGGAGGGAAATCGAACTGATGAAACTTCATTGGCACAATTCCACGTTTCATCACGATCAGGAACTAACAGCGGGCTTCGTTGAAAGAATTTTCTACGGGGCGAAAACGGGTGGCTCCGAAAAGTTGCATGTGTTTGTCAAGGGAACGAATTTCCAGGTTAAAGTTTGGGAAGCATTGTTGAAAATACCGATGGGCGACGTCACTACCTACGGAAACATCGGGACATCGATCCAGAGTCCCAATGCTTTGCAGGCCGTTGGATCGGCTGTAGGATCAAATCACGTCGCGTATCTTATCCCATGTCATCGCGTGATCCGGAAAGATGGAATTATCGGTGAATACCGTTGGAACTCAACTCGCAAAAAGAGTATGATTGGTTGGGAAATGGCAAGGAGCCAGCAAGTGTCGGAAGGTCGGTAGGGGAAGATTTACGATTTTAGATTTTATAGATTGACGATTGTAGATTGAGCTCGATCACAGTTTATAGAACAGAAAGCTTCCTCTTCGTATAATACGTCATGTTGAGCCCGTACATTGCCTCGAAGTTGCCGGACTTCCCCCGAAACATCCCATCAGCGAGACTACACGCTCGAAGGCATGCGAACGGATTAAACCAGTCGATTTCAGATTGTAGATTGACGCTCGAATCACAGTTTGAGGCTGAAGACTAACATGCAGTTCACGCAAAGAGCGAAGTTGCACGAGTATCAATCGAGCGCAAATCTAAAATCATCAATCTACAATCGTCAATTTTATGTGGCCCACGCTTTCCCTACCTGCGCCAAAGGAACACATCCCTTGTACGGCCCGGGAACCTGATTATACTGAAGTACTTGTGTAGCTCCAGGTTCACTGGTGAAAAATCCAAGAATCGTAAGTTCTTTGATCTTTAGCACAAAAGGTCTGTCAGCCTTACTGCCAGCATTCCACCAACCTGTGGGTCCACCTCCGGCGGAATTTGCAAGTGCCTCATCGTGATGTTTCTTAAAAAGTTGAGTTCGTTGGTCAGGGCTGCACAAAACAAAATCATCGCCATATTCTTTTACGGCCTCAGCATTAAAATCGCTGAGCCCTTTCAGGAATTTATCCTTGTCTTCCTTTGGATAAACCTCACCTATCAAGGCATCAATAAATCCCGGAACCCCGGCGTCTTTGGCTCCTGGCGTATTCGTTCTTGGAATAATAATTTCCGACAGCTCGCTTACGAGGGCCGCCTGATCTGCTGTAAAAAATTGCGGCGTGAACGCCAGCTGAGGTGTTGCCTTGCATCCTTTCAAGACACCACTTAGGGCTGGCGCAGAAATAGCATATCCTAATACTAATGCAGCACGCTGAATTGCATCCCGTCTGTTCATAATTTTTATTGCTTTCTTCAAATTATAAATTCCCTTTCTTCAACTCCTGAACAGCATGATCGGCTGCGCGTGCCGTTAATGCCATATAGGTGAGCGATGGGTTTTGACATGCCGACGAAGTCATCGCCGCTCCGTCAGTCACAAATACATTTGGCACTTCATGCAGTTGGTTCCACTTGTTCAGCACAGATGTTTTTGGGTCCGTGCCCATACGTGCTGTACCCATTTCATGAATACCCAGTCCCATGTTATTCGGATTGTCAAAGACCTGCACATTTTTAAACCCGGCAGCCTCGAGCATTTCAGCTGCGGCTTCTTTCATGTCTTTGCGCATCAGCTTTTCATTTTCACCCCATGTCGCGTCGATATTCAGGGTTGGTAATCCAAAGATGTCTTTTTTATCCTGGTTAATCGCAACACGATTATTCTCATACGGAAGACATTCTCCGAAACCCGTTATTCCGATGCTCCAACTCCCCGGCGAGGCAAGCTCATCTTTCAAAGCCTCGCCAAACGCCATTTCTGCCACCCCGCGGCCCCAACCTGACCGGCTTGCCTCGCCTTGATAACCAAAGCCTCTGATGTAATCGGCACGCTTGTCCTTACCGATATTCCGGAAGCGAGGGATATATATACCGTTGGGACGGCGGCCGATATAATATTTATCATCGAAACCGTCAACGGCCGCGTCGGCGCCTGCCCGATACTGATGATCCATCAGGTTTCGCCCCAACTGTCCGCTGCCATTACCCATACCGTTGGGAAATCGGCTTGACACTGAATTCAGCAGTATGAATGTGCTTCCCAATGTCGACGCGTTTAAGAAAATGATGTTGGCATAAAATTCAATTTCCTCTTTAGTCTCTGCATCCAGTACTTTTACTCCGATCGCTTTGCCTTTCTTTTCGTCGTAAATGACAGAATGGACTACAGAATGAGGCCTTAGCGTCATGTTGCCTGTCTTTGCGGCAGCCGGTAGCGTGGATGAATTACTGCTAAAGTATGCGCCGTACGGACAGCCCCGGTCACACAAATTTCGCGACTGACAAATCCCTCTGCTGGGATCATGTGGCAATGCCGCGGTCAGGTGAGCCACTCTTCCAATCGTAACCTTCCTTCCACCGAACTTTTCTGAAACCTTGTCCCGGAATACTTCCTCTACACAATTTAAATCCATTGGAGGAAGAAATTTTCCATCAGGCAAATGCGGAAGACCTTCCAACCTGCCGCTTACCCCAATAAACGTTTCAACGTGATCATACCAGGGTGCAAGATCCTTATATCGAATGGGCCAGTCGACCCCTACACCATCCTTTGCATTTGCCTCAAAATCCAGGTCTGACAACCGATATGTCTGCTTACCCCACATGATGGAACGACCCCCCGTATGATATCCCCGTATCCAATCAAAGGGCTTTACTTCCGTATACGGATGTTCGTCATCCTTCACCCACCAGTGCTTGTTGGCCTGTGTAACCCAGTTCGTTCGACTCTGCACGGGGTACAATTTCAGTTCTTCAGAGGGTACTTGATTCGCGTGCGGAAGTTGCCAAGGCTCTTTGGTCATCGTTGGATAATCCACAACGTGCTTTACATCACGGCCACGCTCAAGCACCAGTGTCCTTAGTCCCTTTTCACTCAATTCTTTTGCGGCCCATCCACCGCTAATTCCCGTCCCTACCACAATAGCATCGTAGGTATTTTTCTTTTCCGCCTGAACGTTCAGATTCATGGTTAGATAATTTTGGGCGATAACTTACTTGATGTGAATTCTATTTCCAAATCCTTACTCTTATTTGGACACTGTTTGCCGTCAATGGGCAAGATTGCGAGTTAAGGAGAATCCGATCCCCAAAAGCTTGTAAAAATCCTTCCGTTTGGGTGATAACTTTTGACCAGGTAGCACTCGTTCTTTAAGGTTATACCACCCTGCGTGCTTATGATCCGTAACTATCTAATCATTGCACTTCGCAATTTCCAGCGGCAAAAGATGTTTGCCTTGTTGAATATGTTTGGACTGGCATTAGGGCTCGCCAGCGCAATCCTTATCTTTCTTTATGTTAGCGATGAACTGCAATATGATGTAATGCATCCGCATTATAGCGATACGTACCGGATAGGTTGCACGTTTACGAATCCCAACGGACAAGTTTTTGATAACACCACGTCGCCCGGTTTTTGGATAAAACATCTGCAGGCAACCCGCAGTGAGGTCGTTGACGCAACTCGGGTAGATTATATAGGGTACCCCACTTCCCTACATCATAAGCCAACTGACAAGATCATCTTGACCGAAGAAATCAAGTGGGCCGAACCGGGCTTTGACGACATCATCGACTTCCGGCTTATCCAGGGCAACCAGGAAAAAATGTTTGACGACTACAATACGATTGTATTAAGCGAATCAGGTGCCCAAAGATTGTTTGGCGATGGCGAGGCTCTTGGACAGGTCATTACTATCAAACATCCATTTGCTACAGATGGTCGCGAAATTGATGTGATGGTGACCGGGATATATAGCGACTTTCCGTCAAACTCCCACTTTAAGCCAAAATACCTTGTAAATGTCAACGCGTTTAGAAGTGTCGTTCAGAATTTCGACAATTATATGGAAGGAACAAGGTTCGCGGACCGCATAGAGTTTTTTGAAAGTTATGTTGTACTGAAACCGGAGGCAGATGTAAATGCTATTCAAGCGGAATTGAACAAGCAAGCCGATCGACTCATTCAATCTGATTCAGGAGCATCAGCGGCAGGGTTTAAGATGACGGCATTTCTTACGAAAATGTCCGACTTACATTTTGATGAAAAGAATTTATGGGAAAACGATAGCACGCGTGGCGATAGAAAGTATCTGATCATTTTTAGTTCGGTTGCCATCTTGATTTTACTTATTGCCTGTATCAACTACATGAATCTCGCAACTGCGCGATCATCCAGGAGGGCGAAAGAAGTTGGGCTTCGTAAATCTCTGGGCAGTAAACGATCAGAGTTGGCCAAACAATTTTTTTACGAATCAGTACTCATGACGGCAGGTTCCTTATTTATCGCTTTGCTGCTCGTCGTCGTTCTATTGCAG
>JAICGJ010000144.1 GCA_025923195.1 Chryseolinea sp. | reverse complement strand
TCCATTTGCCACGAGGACAGGAGACACAAAGTAATTCCGAAGTAGAATGCGCGTAAATTTGGTTGTTATTTTAGGAGTAGACTTTTAGTCAGCCCAAGGTAGAAAGCAGAAAGCGGACGCCGTGAGAGAGCGGTCAAGGTCTCAGATCACTGCTTCTCTGGTTATTTTATTCCTCCTTCATAACCGCTTTAATTTTATCCACGATTTCGGGTGTTATCTCTGTTACCCCATGGACTTTTCGAGCATGTTCTGCGGCAAGTGTCAGCGCTTCCTTTTCATTTTTAGCTTTGATTACCCCATTGCAATCAAAACCAACATCCCGGCAATGAATAACTTTTTCCATAGATTTTTTTGTTAAGAGTTTAAGATTCAATACACAAACATGCGGTCACTTTCGACTGAAAGCCGAACGAGTACGTCGGGCATTGCAAGTTCAGCAGGCTTGTCTTTCAAATCATTGGCGTTGAGCCCACGTGCTTTGCTTGACATCCCTGACAAATAAAACTTACCACCTTTTTTTACGATTACCTCATAGTGTTCGCGCAGTTTTCCCGTGCCAAGTCCGGCGAGGTTATCGAGTACCTCGTCGCGAAGCAATTGAACAGCATCCCCGGCCAGAAAAAGGGTTACCGGATGGCCTTGCTCCAGAGCAGTCTTTGCTGTAAGAAACCCCAGCGCCGCGCGCGTCGGGTTTTCTGGTCCCGTAGTGATATGTATGAGAATTTTCATTTTGTTTTGGTTGTCAGCGACTGATTGGGCGTGCAGGAACGTAGTTACCAGTAGCAACGCTAGGGCCATGTTAAATCTCTTCATTGTAAGTAATTTTTTGGATAAGACCCATTCGGGCTGGAAACAACTTGTTAATTTCCAGTCTTTCATGGCGATCGATGACAGATCAATACTACTACATATGTGGAGAAAATGTATGTATCATAAGATACATAGCGCAAAAAAAAATTTAGGCAAGCTCAATGGATCCCCGATGGAGTCTTAGGACCTTGTTCTTTTCAAATTGTTTTAAAATCCTTGAGATCACCACGCGGGTAGTTCCGAGTTCATTGGCAAGCGTCTGATGTGATAACGGTATTTTCTTCGAATTACTGACCTTGGCTTGCTCAGTGAGATATTCCTTCACCCGTAAAGAGATGGGCTTAAAGGCTACGTTTCCAAACGCGTTGAGCAACTCATCGTATCGATTCTTAAAGGTCCTTACTATATATCGATTCCAGGAGGGATATTTAAGCTGCCAGTCCGCAATAAGATGAGCGGGGAGCACCAGTATCTCTGTCGGCTCAATAGCCATGCCGTTGGCTGCACTCTGGTAGTCGAGGTATGCAGCAGAAAGGGACATCATGCAGGTTTCTTCCGGGCCAACATAGTACAACAAAATCTCCCGGTCGTCTTTTTCTTGATAGACCCGTATTTTTCCCCGTATGACAATCGGAAGAAAGTTCAGATACTGGCCTTCGCGGATCAGTACATCGCCTGCATTTGCCTGAATCACTTTCCCATGTTTTAAAATTTCGGCTTGAAGTTCCGGTTCGGTAAAAAGCCTCAGTTCGCTCAACAACTCTTTTGTCATGGCTATTCATTTAATAGCTGAAATTACTGAAAATATAGACCAGTTAGGACGCCGGTGAGAGAAGGAAAATGGAAATTTGGAAGTTTGTTGATCGCGGCACGCGACGATGACCTTTTAAGCGGATCAGGACTACGGATCAGGTTTTGGACAATATCTGGTCCATTGGCGGTGACCGGGGTTGGTATTATGGCAATTGGTTGTGGTCTATTCGGGGAATTATAGATAAAATCGTGGGTGGTGTTAGACTGCGATGAGGAAGAACAAATTCGAATATGCTTTATTCGGGAGACACGCTGGACTTTTGGCGTGTGTTATTATCGGTTAGAAGAACTAAACGACTGCTATTATATGCTGAGATGAAATTGCCTGGAGAAGCGTGGCTTGAATTTAGGATCATTCAGAAAGATAAAAAGGATTATCTGCAGCAAGCTGCTACATTCAGACCAAGAGGATTATGGGGAAGGCTATACTGGTATGCCGTTTTTCCATTTCACCATTTTGTGTTTGATGGCATGGCCAATAATCTGACTACTTTCAAATTGGAAAAAAAATTGGAACCGTGATTCGTATGGTTCGGGATTGTCCATGAAGTCATGATTCACCTGCTGAGATGCCTGAACTGGAGCAGAATGCCCCCGGATGGCTTGATTTATTAAAGGTTAATGCACTCCAGTTGAACACGCCTTTATTACAAAAGTTATATACAACACGCCCTAGACGTGCAACTTGAAACCTTAAACAACCTTAAACCTTAAACTTTTCCAGACAATTGACTAGATTAAAACCATCAAATAATATTTCAAACTCATCAACAAAATGAATCAACTATCACGAAGGTCATTTATTTCGCAGGGAGCCATGTTGACGGGCGCTGCGTTGCTTTCACCTGTATTGCTTCGAGCTGAAGAGGCCGCCATCAAGGGACCAATTGGCTTTCAAAGCTGGATTGTCCGAAAGTCTATCGAACAAGATTTCACAGGCACATTGAAGAAGATGAAGGGGCTTGGATACAATAGCATGGAATTGTGTTCACCGCAGGGCTATGCCAAGCTGGGGTTTGGACCGCTAGAAAAATTGAAACCTACCGAGTTGAAGAAGATCATCAAAGATGAAGGCTTCACCTGTATCAGTAGCCATTATGGTTTTGCTGAATTAAAAGAGCATACCGAGGAACGGATCGCCTATGCCAAGGAATTAGGACTTGAACAAATGATTGTTTCGACGTTTGGGTTGCCCAACGAAGCTACCTTGTCGGATTGGAAAAAGGCGGCGGATGAGTTGAACAAGGTAGGAGAAGAGTCCAAGAAAGCCGGAATTCAAATGGGATTCCACAATCACAACAATGAATTTGAGAAGCTGGAAGGTGAGTTGATCTATGATGTCTTGTTGAATCAGTTTGATCCTTCCCTCGTAAAGATGCAGTTCCAGGTATGGGTGGTTAGTATAGGTTATAAGGCAGCTGACTATTTTAAGAAATATCCGGGCCGATTCGTTTCTGCGCATCTGTATGATTGGTCAGGAACCGGCGAAGAGCGAGTCCCGCTAGGGCAGGGAAAAGTGGACTGGAATGAGTTCTTTGATGCTGCTAAAGTTGGGGGGGTGAAAAATTATTTTGTGGAGATGGATGAGGGACTGAAGGAGAGCGCGGATTTCTTGAAGAAGTTTAAGAGTTGAGAGTGAAGTCCACAGTCGATGGACCACAGTCGACGGTAGGGCGAGTTGGAGGAGTCGATGTTTAGAGTCCATGGTCGATAGTCGATGGTCCATAGCCGGGTCGTGCGGCTTAGCGTGTATCAGCGGATTTTCTTTTCCGCTCTTGGCGTGAACGACATTGCCAGTGTTTCACGCAAAGCGCGCAAAGGTCGCGGAGGAAAAGTCCACAGTCGACGGTCCTCGGTGTGCATTTGGAAATTTGGGCTAACGCCCAGCGTTTGTTTGAATTTGCTCTTCAGGCTAACAGTGCTCCTACGATCAGCTCGAATCGCGGATCTTGGGATTCACTCAGGTATTCCACAGGTACACATTGAGCCGCACCCTTGCTATCGACCATCGACTATCGACCATGGACTTTTCAGACGCCCAACCCTCGACTGTGGACCGTCGACCGTGGACTCACTTCTTCTCTTTCGGAATAATAGAAATACTTCCATCTCTTTCAAGCACGGCATATTTTATTTCAGTCATGTGCCGCAACCCTTGGGTTAGACGTGCTGCTTCCATTACATCCTCCTCATCTACTTTGGATTGTTGCATTCGCTTCAGAAGCGGCTTCCCGTCATCAACAAGTACCAGCGGTGCACCTTCGCTCGCTACCTGAAACCAGATAGATTTTGTTTTCAGTACAGAAAAAATATAGTCAACGCCAACCAGTGTACACACCATAATAAAGCAGACGGTTAAAGAAAAATCTTCTCCTACCAGCGCATTAGTGGTTGTCTCACTTATTATTAATAAAAGCACAAAATCAAACGTTGTTATTTCGGCAAGGCTACGTTTCCCCAGTATGCGAAATATTACATACACGAAAAGATAGACCGCGATTCCTCTTAATACCGGGTTCATGGCTATGGAAAGATAAAATGACTGATTGAGAAGGTGTTTTCGTTCACGTTTACAGACCCTTTAATTTGTCCAATCTGTTGTGGTACCAGGTAAAATGTAGCCGTTAGCTCGTCGCGCCCTTTAAATGCATATTTAACTTGACTTCCCTCCACGCGGGTTTCGGTAGGCTCGGGAACGATCGAGGAAATTTCAAAGTGGTTTAAGTATTGGATCGGGAATGAGATCGAGATATCCCTGTCATTGGTTGCCTGTATCTGAAGACCCATTTTGGCCTGGAATCTAAAAAATCTCTCAAAGTGAATGTTGATTTCATCTTTGGTAAGATGTTTCTTGCTGACTACACCGTTCCCGTATAGCCCAAATGCTGCAGATCCAACAAAGAGCAAAATGCAGAACAATCCAACTTGCTGAAATCGCCGGGCACCTTCCTGCATTTTAAGATGCTCTTGGATGTCTAGATCGACATGAATTTCCTCCAACAACTGTTTATTTTTTTTCATGTTGCGAGTCAATGCTGCCTGATTTGCCGCAAAGTACTTGTATAACAGTGACAGATCTTCGGTTGTTTGGGGAAAGTCCACAGTCGACAGACGCCGCACCCCACCGTGACCCAAATTTAACATTCTACACGACCTTGCCTCTCCACAACACCTGTCCCAACCTCCCCTGAATTCCATGATATACCAACTCAAGTTATCACCCTTGCTATGTCATTACAGAAAAAAAGGACATTTAGTCAAGCAATGGAGACGAGCGTGTTAATTCTTTACGACTGGAGTGTCGAAATTCCCGGTGACAAAAAACCGTTATGAGATACAGTAATATAACTCTTGCTTTTTTATTGATGCTCCTTTCCTGTTCAGACGACAACGGAGATGAGCCTCCTGCACCGATCATAACTGTCGAAGGAAAAACTGTTGAAGAACAATTTGGCGGGCGCATAGACATTAACAACCTGCCCAATTATGCAAATCAGGAAGTACCAGATTATATTGAGAAGGACAACTCAGGATTCAATCCCATAACGGATGAAGGCGCCATCCTCGGTAGGGTTCTTTTCTACGACAAAAATCTTTCTTTCAATAATTCGTTATCGTGCTCGAGCTGCCATCAACAAAAATTTGCTTTTAGCGACACTGCAAAGCTTAGCAAAGGAGTTGAAGGAGGGGTAACCGGCAGACATGCGATGCGGCTGATCAACGCAAGGTTTGGCGAGGAACAAAAATTCTTTTGGGATGAGCGCGCAGGAAATCTTGAATCGCAAACGTCCATGCCAATTAAGGATCATGCCGAATTGGGTTACAGCGGTCAGGAAGGCAGGCCAGGATTTGCCGGATTACTCATCAAACTACAGAAGATCCGCTACTACAATGAACTGTTTAAGTTGGCGTTTGGAGATTCTGTCGTAACGGAAAACAGGATGCAGCAGGCGCTCGCCCAATTCGTCAGGAGCATCCAGTCCTTTGACTCAAAGTACGATGAAGGATACAATCAATTCTTCGCAAATTTTTCGGCCGAGGAAAAGCGTGGACTGAATCTCTTCAGCACTCTACCACAAACGCAAAAAGTGGGTGAGATCAACGTTCGAATAGGGGGAGGTGTCGGTTGTTTTAGCTGTCATCGACCTCCTGAGTTTGATATTCTTCCAACGACCGGCAATAATGGTGTGGTTGGTGTAGCGAACAAACCTGGCGAGTCTGACTTTAATGTAACGCGAGCACCCAGCTTGCGAAATATTGCTAATCCGGCCGGAAATCTGAATGGCCCACTCATGCATGATGCTTCTATAACCTCGTTTGAGGAACTCATTGCCACTGTTGGGAAATTAGATCCGAACCCAGCTAACATCAATCTGGAACCTGTTTTATCTCCCGGCTTTGACCTGCTTATAACCGATCAGGAAAAGACTGATATTATCGCGTTTCTGAAAACGCTTTCTGGAAATGCTGTCTATACAGATGAACGTTGGTCAGATCCTTTTGAACCTTAGGAATTTGCAAAGGATTGTCGTTTGTATTCCGTAGGCGGAACTCCATATTTGTTCTTGAAAGCCCTGGTGAAATAGGAGAGGTTGTTGAACCCTGTATCGTAGGCGATCAAAGAGACCTGGTCGGTTCCCGCCGCGAGCAGTTCAGCCGCCCGTTGCAGCCTGAGATTCCTGATGAATTCCGACGGACTCTGATCGGTAATGACTTTAAGTTTTTTGTACAGGTGCGTTCTGCTAAGATTCATCGCTGAACTGAACTGAGTAATGTCAAATTCCGAATTACTCATTTGGTTATAAACAACCGATATAGCCTTGTCCAGAAAACGTTCGTCAGATGACTTCATCGGCAAGTCTTTGTAAGTTGACTGGATGTGTCTGCTGAATCTTGTCTTCAATTGATTGCGTTGATTGATGAGATTATTCACCTTTATTCTGAGTTCTTCACTGCTGAAAGGTTTTGTAATGTAATCGTCAGCTCCTGCTCGAAGTCCGTCAATACGATCTCCAAGTTCTGTCTTTGCCGTGAGGAGGATTATGGGAATATGATCGGTCCGCGGATCGCTTTTCAATTTTTCGCAGCATGCTATGCCATCCAAACCGGGCATCATAACGTCACAAATGATCAGGTCTGGAATAGTTTCAACGGCCAATTTAAATCCAGTCTCACCATTCCCGGCAGTCAGGGGCGGCTCTGCCGACGTAAAAATGCTGCAAACGTAGTCGCGCATTTCTTCATCATCTTCAACGATGAGAAGTTGGTAATTTTCAAGTTGACCTTTGACTGAGAAAGGTGCATCACTCGGAATATTGCTCCTTAGTAATCTTGCTTTCGATTCAGATTCCAGATTCTTTGCCTGATGCAACGGTAACACCACACGAAACATGTTACCATGGACGGGGTCGCTGTAGGCCTCGATGGTTCCGTTCATGTTATCCACCAGCTCTTTGACGAGGGCCAAACCAATGCCGCTGCCCTGCGATTGAGCATTGCCTGCTCTGTAAAACGGATTGAATATTAAAGACAGCTCACCGTCTGGGATAGGCTTACCCTCATTACCCACATCTATAAGAAACTGCTGCGTTTTATTATCGTATCCAACTTCCAATGACACATTTCCTCCCACAGGAGAGAACTTAATTGCGTTGGATAGAAGATTTACCAGGATCTTCGCCATCTGCTCGGGATCGAACTCAAGAAAAACAAGTTTCGGCGGGATGGTGACCGTATACTTCAACTCCTTTTCTGCAGCTGCGTTGTTGAAGGATTCGGCAATTGAATTCACATACTGCATAATGTCGCCTGCTTTCGTTTCAACGGGAAGCCTACCGCTCTCAAGCTTGGATAGATCAAGCAGTTCGTTCACAAGTTTCAACATTCTCCGGACCTGATCAAGGACTCTGCTTAAAGCCTTTCGTTCACTGGGGTCCTTCTCCCCCTTAATTCGGTCTTCAATTGGTCCGGATATCAAGGTCAATGGCGTCCGGAACTCGTGAGAAATGTTAGCGAAAAATCGCGAACGCATTTGGCTCATCATCGAGATTTTATCCTTCTCCACTTGTTCCTGTTCCAGCTTTCTGCGGAGTCTGTTATGGCGGGCGTTTGTATACCACGACCACCAAATGACGAGCAACACCACCGCTCCAAAAAGAACCCGTGCCGCCATGGTTTGCCACCAGAATGACTTAAGCCGGAGAGAGAGGCTAGTTGCGCTTGTTCTTAAACCGTCGATCACGCGCAACTCCAGCGTGTATTCTCCAGGTGGAACGTTGATGAATTGAATCTCTGAATGAGTTGTATTGATCCAGTTCTCATGATAACCCATCAACCTATAAGAAAAATAAGACCGATCGGGAGATTCCAGATCAGCTGCGGCAAAATCGACGGTAAAAGTGTGTTGCCCGGGGCGCAAAACAATGATATTGTGCACGGGTTTAACCCTTCGATTCTCTCCCGGACTACTCTGGACGACAAGATTATCAATTTGAACGCGCACCTTATTTTCCTGTGCACGCGCGCTATTGAATCGCAGGCGGTATAGACGATTGTTCGCTGCAAAATGGATATGCGCACTATCACTTTGCCACAGCGCCGGGGATAAGTCATTGAACCTCTTTTCAGGCAGAAACAGTTTGGGTACTACCGTCTGGAAATTTCGGGAATTCGAATTAAGACATGTAATTCCGTCGTTTCCAACGGTCCAGATAAATCCATCATCGTCAGCAATCATATTGTAAACGGGGGGGTACCCCCACGGCGAAACCAAAAGGAACGTATCCTTGTCCGGAAGATACTCATGAACACCAAGCTGCGAACCTACCATGATTCGGTCAGACCAGTGAACAACCGCATTTATCTCTGTCCCAAGGTTCGAGTATTCACGATTGATGAAGCCTTTCTTTCGAGCTGAGGCATCCACAGGAACAATGTAGCCGCTGTTACCCCTAGAACCTGAATGTATGTTCACTACTGCCAGGCGCTTTCCATGATGTGAAAAAACGTCCGAGATCATCGGCACAAGGACAGGCTGCGGATCGAAAAGATTGGGGGAAATTTTTTTTGTGCGAACGTTAATAGTGAACAGGCCCTGATTCGTACATAGATAAACACTGTCTTCAGATGTGCGTCTTAATCTAATTGCGCCCATCGGCAGCCTTGGATTAGATGGCAGGCTATCAATTCGAATACTTCCGCTGGACTTCCAATGATTGTTCAGAAAAAATATCGTACCACGCCTGGTGACGGCGACTGCGGAAGTGTCTGAAAACCTTAAGAAGTCTATGACAGGTTGTTCCAATGTTCCAAGCATGCTGGCGTCAAGTGCCATTCCACGTGTTGTTGATTTGAATACACTTCCATCGCCAGTGAACAACAGGAATTCATCAAGCTCATTTGTCGGGTTGCCAATCAAAAGTTGATCGTGAGGCCATCGCCAACTCGAAAGATTCTTTGACCGCGTGATTTTAATGAGCCCTTGTTTTTCAGTTAGTACCCAAAGGTTGTCTGAACGGTCAATAATTAAGTTGCTTGCTCTTCCAAATTCTGATAGCTCTAACTGATCAACCCGTTGCGGATCCATCAGCGCAGTTTTATGAAATTTTATTCTGTTGAGGATACCATTCTCTTGCAGTAGCCATAACGATGAGTCTGCGTCTTCGGCGATGTCGGCAATAACATTTGTACCTTCATACGAAAGCCTGGAGAATCGCTGACGATCGGACTTGTAGAACATGATGTGGTTCCTTCCAAAGGCGTTCTTTCCTTGCCGCAGCTGTTCCAAGTCACTATAGCCTCTGCCTAATACCCAGAAGCCGTTACCGCGGCTTTGCTTAACAGTGAATGTGTGGATGCCATGCTGACCAAATTCCTTTCCCTCATGAGGTGTGTAGACGTTAAATACAGACTTTCCTTCGTCGAATCTCAATGAAGTCAATCCGCCTCCGCCTGTAATCCAGAATGTCCCTTCTTGATCTGCAAGAATTTCCCCGGTGTCATCTTCCACGATTGATCTTCGATTCTGCCAATCATGTTTTATTCTTCGAAACAGCCGCGCTGATTTCTCATCAAGCTCATATATCCTGACCTCGTATTTTGGCAACACATCACGGAAGTAATCATACAACTTCAACTGGCCATGGAGGGTATATCTCCCAGGCGACATACTAACAATGGTTGGATGTGAAGACAAGAAATAAAAGTCGTCATACTTTGTCCAGATCCGTTCGCCAGATTGGTTTTCAATCCACGCAACGTCATTCACCTCAGTGATGCTGCTAAACATTTTTGGTGATGTTGACATGATGAGAAACTCGGAAGAGTCGCCGACAGAGAATTTAACAGAATGCTGCAACGAATCCCTGAGAACTAAAGAAGATAGCATCGGAGCACTTGCTTGAAGCGAATCCAGGAAGCGGGACTCCGGTACTGTCGGACGCAGTTCACGGAAGTGCGATACATTCCACACGTTGTCCTCTGCACTACGTGAAAGGATAAAGAGTCCCTGGTCGGTCGTAACCAATAAACGATTATCGTCGATTAATTGCAGATCATTGATATCAGGGAGACGAGAGATTGTTGAATCCCCGATTGTCATTTGTATTTCGTCGATCATCATCGCGGATAGCCTCAGACGGTTAATTTTTCCTCCAGCCGCAATCCAGATAGTATTACCGGAGTCGAGATGAAGTGCCGTAATATTGTGCAAGACGGGCGACTCGCGGATCAACAGATCCTCAAGCCTGTCGACTTCATGATCATTATATCTCAAAATGCCTTGAGATGTGCCGATCCAAAAGAAGCCATCCTGATCCTGAATAAAGCAGCGCGCGTTTTCGAAACCCGCTTTTCTCTCTACCAGATAGTGGGATTCTGCGGAGATATAGAAATCCTGGGCATATGTATGCGAGACAGATAGATACATCACTGCTGCAAAAAATATACTGAATCTCATTGAAATCACCCCTTAACCGGAAACATGGGTTTCCATTCTTAAGTTAGTAATTTTTAGGCCGCAAAGGAGTAAGCGTTACGCGCGAAAGGTGTTTTTCCGTTGCGTCCTCTCTCTAAGCTTGTTGAATTGGCTTGGTCGATAGTCGACACAGTGCGCAGCGAAATTAAAATATTAGAGGTAATCAAATTTTTTCGATCGCGTGCGAGGATTCCAGCACTGCTGAGAATTGTTTGCGAAAATGCATAAAGTAGACTGAGAACGGACTAACAATCGAAATATGTTATCATCGTCAACATCGAGATTTAAACGATCAAATTCCCATTATGTTGGTTTGGATTTTGGGGTGTAATCATTAATCGTTCACCAGTAAGCGGAATCAGGCGTTAGTATGCGTTCTATTGGTTATTTCGAGCCGCGACTTCTTGAGAAACGATGTATAGATAGTATAACTTATCTGACTATCCAATGGTCTATGACTCCTCGGCCGTGAGGCCGCGCCTTTGGAACCGCGACTGAATTTTACCTGTACGCGTGTTAAATTACGCGCCTGCTCTCTGATCTGACTTACTAAGAATCGTAGATTTATCCGTATCTACGGTAAAATTAGGTCGCTTATCCAAAGGCTGGAAGAAAGAAATGCAGGGCTCATCGTAAAGGTCTGACAATGCCCGTTTGCGAATTCCCAGCCTTTTGTTAGCCTCCCGACCGGCAAAGGAGCGATCTAATTTCCGCAGACACAAGTTCTCTTAGGTACTTCTGTAAGACATTTGAGAGCAGGTTCCAACATAACATACAGACAGGTAACATTCAGTCCTGCGTGACCTTCCGAAGTAGCTGCAGGAAGGATCCAATGGCGTAGCCTTATGGCTACGAGTCTGCAAATGGAAATACCAGGTAGGTGATCCTTCTAACATTCTTTGTAGGCTTAGGGTTGTGAAGAACCCGAGCCTTGCCATCAAAAAACTTTTTTCTTCATTACACTTTGAACTCGCAAACAATCTTCTTTACCTTTGTATATATGCTAATCAAAACAAGATATAGTTTCAATCACGAACAGGAGCGCAGTATTCTGTTTGCCCCGCGGATTTTCAGGTGATCATTATCTGATCTTACACTGAAAACCCGGGCTGTGTCCGGGTTTTTTATTTTAAACCCGATAACTAAAAATAAAAAAAAGAGATCGAACGATCTCATGGAATTATTTTGCCTTAACGGATCGTTGTCGTCGAACAGGCGAGGCTAATCGATTTGGCATACAACAAACAAAAAATTCCCGAGAGGAAGGAAAATTATGAAAAGGAAAGTACTCAGCGGAAAAGACGTAATCAAGCTCGGTTACCCGGAAGGGAGAGCCATCGGAGCCGCAATCAATACCATAGTCAAACATTTTCGCAGGAGTGAAAAGGAAGAGATCTATGCCATGCTGCGCAAAGTGCTGGCATCGCCCAAGGATTTTATTAACGATTCCATCTGGAGCAAAGTCGCGCTTGAACTTATCCCCACCGAAAGAAAATCGTTGGTGCATGAGTTGAATAAAACACGCACGGACTACAGGATATACGGTGCAAGCGAGATCGAAGAAGGCGCACGCAATCAAATGGAGATTGCCATGAAGCTTCCTGTCACAGCTGCCGGTGCGTTGATGCCGGATGCTCACCAGGGTTATGGCCTGCCTATCGGGGGGGTGCTCGCAACAAAAAATGCCATTATCCCGTATGGCGTAGGCGTTGACATTGGCTGCAGGATGTGCCTCACCGCGTATCCGTTGGATGAAGTATTCCTTCACCGACATCGCAGTAACCTCAAGCAGATCCTGCTTGACAACACCTGCTTTGGAAGAGAAACGTTTGAGCGACCAAAAGAACATGAAGTATTGGATAACAGTCTCTTCAAAGAGATCACGATCCTGAAGTCACTTCAGGCAAGAGCGGCGATGCAGATCGGATCATCCGGAAGCGGCAACCACTTCGTTGAATTTGGACTGGTGGAATTAGGCCCACAAAACGAATGGAACCTTGCCGCAGGCAGCTACCTGGCGGTGCTGTCGCACTCCGGTTCGCGCGGACTCGGTGCCGAGATCGCGAGACACTACACTAAAGTAGCTCGACAAGTATGTCTGCTCCCGGGCGAAGCTTCCAATCTCGCGTGGCTGGATTTGAGCACGGAGGCCGGGCAAGAGTATTGGCTTGCGATGAACCTCGCTGGTGATTATGCTTCGGCAAATCATCACCAGATCCATGAGCGTATAGCCAGTGCATTGGGTGAGCAGCCGCTGCTGCAAGTAGAAAATCACCACAACTTTGCGTGGAAGGAAAAGCTGCCAGATGGCACTGATGTCATCGTGCATCGCAAAGGTGCGACACCCGCAGGTAAAGATGTACTTGGTATTATCCCCGGGTCGATGACCTCGCCAGGCTTTATCGTAAAGGGAAAAGGAAACGCCGGCTCATTGCAGTCAGCGTCGCATGGTGCGGGGCGGCTGATGTCGCGCAGCGCCGCCAAACAAAGCATCACTAAGAAAATGGTGAAGCAGGAGCTGGAAAAGAGTGACGTAGTATTAATTGGGGGTGGACTTGACGAAGCCCCCATGGCCTACAAAGACATCCTGAAAGTAATGTATTACCAGGATGAACTTGTGGAAGTGCTTGGAACATTTGTTCCGAAGATTGTGCGGATGTGTGGTGATGAAACACCCGCCGAAGATTAAAGCAAGGTTTCAGGGTTCAACATACTGTTGGGCAGGAAACCTTGCCCGTAGTGACTGAAACCTGAGATGAAATGAAACTTAATTGGATAGAAAGATACCTTGCTGAAGCCGAAAGGATGATCCTTGACGACCGTATAGACGAAGGGTTATCTTTATTAAACAACCTGTTGTACGTAGAACCTGGCTATGGAAGTCTGCACAACCATCTCGGGTGGGCTTACCTATACTATACCGAAGATTTGACGAGGGCAGAGCTCCACCTGAAAATGGCGGTAAAGTTTGACGAAACCTTTGGTCCGGCTTACTTGCACCTTGGTGACTTGTACATCAAACAGGCACGGTACAGTGATGCCATCGCCTGCTCACAAGCAGGGCTGGTCAAAGCCATAGGTCATCGTGTTGGAATGCTTCAAAATCTGGCGCAAGCTTACGAGCTGCGCAAGGATTGGCGTCTGGCCATCAAGACTTACAAGGAAGCACTTCTTGTTTCTGTTGGAGAGTACGAGGTAAGCAACTTGGTGGCTGGTATTAAAAGGTGCCGCAAAAAAAGAGCGGTCCTGTTCTTTGGATTTTAAGAGTCTCGCCGTTGGCGGGACTTTTTTTGTTCACAGACCACAGTCGACAGTCCACAGAAGGGCGGGTGGCTAGTGGAGAGTCCATGGTCCATGGTCCATGGTCGATGGTCCATAGTAGTGCGTGCGCCTTGTATATGCCGTTGAGTTGCAGAAACTCTTCGCGGACTTTGAGGATTTTTCTTTGAGGTCTTAACGTGAACTATGTTTCTGTTTCGCGCAAAGCTCGCAATGGCGCAAAAGGAGCCAGAGATGGTAGGAGGTCGGCTTAGGAGAGTCCATGGTCTATGGTCGATGGTAGTTCGTGCGACTTAAATACCAAGTTCGAGATCGGGTCGTTCGAAATTCAATACTGAGCAAGGAAGAACGAGCTCAACGTTGCTCTAAAAACCCTTCAGATATTGCTACATTCGCATTTGTCGGGTAAATGCCGGGTTTAATTCAACAACAAGGCGCACGAAATTTTTTAAAAACCAGCCAGATTGCCATAGTAAAAAAAAACGAATTTACCATGAAACAACCCGAGTTGGGTCGAAAGATCTTTGAGCTGCGAAAGGCCAAAGGCTTGACGCAGGAAGAACTGGTGAGTAAATGCAACATCAACGTACGCACCATTCAACGCATTGAAGCGGGCGAAGTGACGCCGCGTAGCTATACTGTAAAAATAATATTAGAGGCGTTGGGCTACGATCTGAGCACCATCCAATTTCAGGATAGTGAAACAAATATGAGCATAGGCACAAGTCAAGATACAAGGTTTCTTAAAAACGCATTCTTTATGGGTATTGTGTACTTTGCCCTTGCATTCGTGGAAGTTTTCTTGGATATGAAGGTCTGGGGACTGGGTCTTTTCAGCGCGGAATTCCACGATGTCGTGTCCTTCGTCACGTATTTTATTATTAAATTTTCCGTGGTTGTTACATTTGGCATCTTCATGCTTGGGTATTTCAGACTGTCCACCGTCTACCCCAATGCTATTACTAAAACTACTTCAATCCTGCTCGCCGTTATGACGACGATCGCGATATCCCTGGATCTTTATTCTTTTCATACAAAAGACCCGAACGAATTCATTATTCCTGTACAGGCCGTTTGCTTTGGTATCGTATACGTCGTATTTGGGATAGGTATGATGAAGTACAAAAATATCTTTGGTAATCTGGCATTTTTTGGAGGGGCAGTTGGTATTGCCTGTGGAGCAGCACTGATGAGCGTTGTCATGGCGCTTCCTGGCTTAGCGCTCGTAGCGGTATTTGAAGTCCTTCAACTCGTAATGTTGTACCGGGCAATTGAAGAATATAGAGGGGAGGCAAGCAGGGTCTCGGCGGCGTGATGTGAAAGTCACAAGTCGACGACTGGTGTGTGGTTTTGGAAGAGGCCATAGTGCATCGAGCGTCATTCGAAATTCGATGTTCGGTGTTCCTTGTTCGTGATTCAAAAGTCATTGGAACACTGAATATTGAACAAGGAACATCGAATGATGAAGGACAGTCTCGACGTTTCTGCTCCAGGTTCAACTTTATCAGGTTCCTAGGGCCGTTTTGAACCTGCACGCATTTGCATCGAGCGTCATTCGAAATTCGATGTTCGGTGTTCCTTGTTC
>JAICGJ010000143.1 GCA_025923195.1 Chryseolinea sp. | reverse complement strand
TGAAAGATTTTCCTGGATGTCGACGTTCCTGGTAGTACCCTTTTCGAATCTGAAATACCCCTGATTCAGTGCATTCCCTTCAAAATAAAAGGCATGACTGAGCACGTGAAAAAAAAGAACCGATAAAATGGCAACCGGACACCTGCTTAAGGAACCATCTCGAAATAAATTACAATTCATCTTTTATCAGTTTAATGCTTAGGCAACATCCTGAGCATACGGCGTATAGCCTATATGCTAAATCAGAGTTAACTAAATAAAATTGAGATTTGAGCCAATAGCTTCGTACAACAGAGATGACATGCGCGAACTAGCGCTGAGACGGGAATTAACTTAAGGAGCGTTTGCCGAGAGGCAGACGTAGAAGGTATTATAGAGCGATGGATTAACGGCAAAAAAAGTGGCACTTTCGATAACTAGCGCCGGAAGCTCAACCATGAGCGGGTTAAGGTCACTAAGTGAAATTTGAACCTTCGAAATAAACTCCAACAGGGATTTCGATAGAGAATCCGAATCCCGGAAAGCAATTTGTTCAACTGGAGAAATCTTTATTACAAGTTGATTCTTTAGATTCTTGTCGACAATGCCGCCTTGCAAAAATGAACTGCTAAACACAAATATCAGTACAAGAGCTTCCAGTAAAATGCCCCCAATACGTCTTTTTTGGTCCGTCAGTTGTTTCATGTTGACGTAAAGATAAACATTAATTGCACCTAAAGATTTTCATGCGACGAAAAATATTTATTGCTCACGCGGATTATGTACTACATCATAAATTACATGCAAACGTTGTAAATTAACCATATCCAACTCGGAATTAATCTCAGTTTGGATACTTCATTAAAATGAAAGAATCAATTGACGGCCCTGCAAAAAAGACTTTGATGTAAGTTACGGGCCTGCCGATGAAGAAATCACGCGTTTTATTGCCCAAACGATAAGATGATGATCCTCCCTGGGAATTGCATGAGTCGTGTGATTGGATACGACAAGAGTTCCATGTGACGATTCAAACGCCCACTCCTGAAGTTTCTTAACCCGGTGTCTTACGTCCACCTTAAATTGAGCCTGCTGATCATAGGGAAGTTTAAGAAAAGCGGGATAGGGTTTTGCTGCAATGAGTATAACGACAGGTACATCGGGTACAGGCCGAAGATCACGATCTTTTGGATTCTGTTCCATCAAGCCGCGCAACACTTTAAATTCTTCTTTCACTGCGGGCGAGGCATCCGAAAACAATGCAGTGAAGCCTTGCCACAATGCATCGTAGCCAGCTCTGCCCGCGCCCACGGAATCAAAGGGAGCCAACTCATCCGCCATAGTCTGAGTTACAATCGGCGATGGATCCACATAAACGAGTCCAGTAACGTCATCAGGATAGTATCCAGCGAAGTAGCGAGCAAGCGCACCACCCCACGAGTATCCAACGATTATATAAGGTGGATCTGCTCCAATCTTCTGCAACAATCGGTGAAGCTTTCCTGACACGTATTTAGGCGAGGGTGCTTCACCATCCCGCTCAGATTTTCCCATGCCCGCGCGATCATATGCAATGAGTGGAGCGAACGCCGCAACGTCGGGCAACACGCGGTTCCATACTTCAAGAGAATTCGCTATCCCAGCTTCAAAGACAATAACAGGATTCCCCTTCTTCCTGCTTTCCAGACCGGACGTACGTACATGTAACTTGTGCCCATCTACTTCCACCAGCTGCGATCCCATCACCGCACCTGATTGCTGAGCTTCACTTGCCAAAACAAATGCAAAACTTAATACGGTACAAAGCATCAACTTCAAAGCGGGTTGCATAAATCTGTTTTCCACCTTAAGTCTTCGCGATCAGGTCCCAGAATTTCGAAATGCCTTGACAATAGACAAGAAGTAATTCTATGTATGAGTTTATCAACTGGCGATTGTAATACAAATCTCTGAATCGTGATAGTTCCATTGTCTTATCGTCAGCGCTGTAAGACTAAATATCGAGATTGCGACAATGCGCTTTTACATGATGTCGGGATGTTCACAAGTCGCTCCCGCAGACAAGAACGGTCATAGATACCATTATCAGTCAAAACGGCCAGCTAAGCCAAATCCCCACTGAAATAATGAAATCCTTCAAGTGAAGTCGGAGCTCCTTTAAAGAACGAGTAAGGTGATATTGAATAGCTTTTTCTGAAAGATCAAGTCTATTGGCAATTTCAGCAATTGACTGGCCTTCAAAATGGTTCAGCCTGAACACCTTTCTAGACTTTTCAGGAAGATATTCCATTCGTTTTTCGATCGCCTCCATCAACTCATTGAATTCAACCGCTTGTTCTGTGATATTCTCCTGCCGTGGAATAAAATTCCTGTAATAATCCCAGTATTTTTTATGAACAATCTGGGACTCAATAGCATTTAGCACCCTGTGCTTTACGGCAGCAAAAAAATAGGACGAGATGTTGTGGATCGAAAGAGTCACTCGCTTGTCCCAAAGAGCAATAAACAAACTCTGAACTATTTCCTCCGCAGCTTCCCTTGAACGAACACGGGAATAAGCCATTTTATACGTAACCTTCCCGTAACGAGCAAAAAGCTCCGAGAAAGCGCCTTCATCGTCGCGCCGGATAGCATCCAATAGTTCCTGGTCCTTATAGCTTGTATAAGATCGCACGATGGTTTAGGTTTCAGATTCTGATCTCTAAAAATTGCAAGAGTTTTTCTAAGTTAGATGAGGAACATCGAAAAGTCAATAAATCGATTGCGAAATCGACTTAATATTCCTTCGGTTTAGGCAAAATGCTCCGTTACCTGTCACACATATATATGGAGCAAAATGAATTCCGGCAGATCCTCAGAAAATACCTGGATGGCGATGCTTCGCCAGACGAAAAGAAATTGATTGATGATTGGTATGTTTTAATGGCTAAAGAAGCTGATGACCACGACATTATCCATGACTCAGAACCTGAACTTTTCGGTTGGGCGGGGATAAATAGTCACGTAAAAAAGTCAAAAAAGAAATCCAGGCTGAGAAAACTGTTACCCTGGTATGCAGCAGGCGTGGCTGCTTCCTTACTCCTAATGATAGTTTCGTCATTTTTCTTGATGGAGGATACCGGCGTCGACCGCAAAGTGTTTACAAACACCGCAGCGGCATCGATCACTTGGAAAGATCTTGTAAATACAACAAAGATCACCCAAGTCGTTGTTTTACCTGACGGAAGCAAGGTTGAATTGAAACCAGAAGGCAAACTGAAATTTTCTTCCACCTTCAACAAATCAGAAAGGGAGGTCTTTCTTGAAGGTGAAGCTTTTTTTGACGTCACCCACAATGCGACTATTCCCTTTCTTGTACATGCGAACGAGGTCACCACAAAAGTATTGGGCACAAGCTTCATCATTAAAGCACTTAAACATGAGCAAAGGATAACGGTAGCGGTGAAAACGGGTAGAGTATCTGTCTTTGCAAGCCTTGAGAAGCTGGAAGAATCCCAGGAGGGGAAGGAAATCATACTAACGCCCAATCAGCAGATAGTTTATGACAAAAAAGAAAAAGAGATCTCGAGAATGCTTGTGAAAACCCCGCAAGCAATTCTACCGGATGAAGAGGTCAGTAGAATGCGATTTGAAGAAGCGCCAGTATCTGAAATATTTAAGGCTCTTGAAAAGACTTATGGAGTAGACATTGTATTTGATGAGGAGTTGTTTTCCAACTGTCGGCTGACGACAGTAATCTCTAAGAACGACCTGTATGGCAGACTCAACATCATTTGCAGTGTGATTGGAACCAGTTATACCCTGGAGGAGGATCGGATTGTGATCAGCAGTTCAGGGTGCAAAGCAAAAATGTATTAGATAAGATTTTCAGTTCAACCTAAACCATTCGTCTATGAAAAACTCTACTTAGTGCAAAAAAGGAAGCCAGTGGTGCTGGAACACCACCGGCTTTTGGTCATTGCTGCATCACATCAGATGCAGGCAATTTGTTTTCGCTTTTCACAACAAAAACCTTCAAAAATATGAATAATCATCGATCTATTCAAGATGCTTTCATTGTCCTTATGCGAATAACGTTAACTCAGATCTTGATGATGGCCATACTATCATCGCTGGTATCGGCTGCTTCCCTGAACGGCCAGGGAATATTGGACAGGAAAGTGTCAATTAATGTCAACGATACGGAAGTCAAATCGATTTTAGCCGAAATCGAACGTCAGGCGGCCGTCGTATTCACTTACAGACCGAGCCACATCAAAGCATCGAAAAAAATATCTTTTACGGTGGTGGATGCCAGATTAGAGGATGTTTTAGCGCAGCTTTTCAGCCCGGCTGTCTCGTTCTTGCCTATGGATGACAGGGAAGAAATTATTCTTAAACCAGTCCCGGAAGTATCCCGAGATACACCCACAGAGGAGAATGCTGTAATTACTGTAACCGGGAAGGTCGTTGACGAAGGCGGCCAGGCAATACCCGGCGTGAACGTCATTGAAAAAGGTACAACCAACGGTACAACTACTGATGGATCGGGACAGTTCTCGATCGTCGTACAGGATGAGAACAGCGTCTTGGTGTTCTCTTTCATAGGATATTCGACCGCGGAAACACGAGTGGGCAACCAGACACAAATATCGATGACGCTGCGGGCCGACGTTACAGCATTGGAGGAAGTGGTTGTAGTTGGATATGGTACCCAAGAAAAAGTTAATCTGACCGGAGCTGTTGGCGTCACCAGCGGCGAGGCGTTGAAAAACAGGCCCATTGCAAATGTTGGTGAAGGATTACAAGGGGTCGTACCAAACCTCAATGTAAATATCAGAAACGGAGATCCCGCCGAACCCATTGATTTTAACATCAGAGGCTTTGAATCAATTAACGGTGGCCAACCTCTCGTGCTTGTCGATAATGTTCCCATGGATCTCAACAGGATCAATCCTAATGATATAGAAAGCATAAGCGTGTTAAAGGACGCGTCTGCAGCAGCAGTATATGGTGCCCGAGCCGCCTTTGGAGTAATTCTGGTAACCACAAAAAAGGGAAAGGGAGAAAAGATAAATATCTCGTTCGGCGCCGAATATGCCCTGTCAAAACCAATATTCTTGATTGATCCTGTCACCGATCCGCATCAGTTCGTGCTCGCAAGAAATGAGGCAACCATTCGTACCAACGGTGCCCCTGCATACGATCAGGATATGATTGATGGAACAAAAGCGTGGAGCGAGAATCCAACGCTTGAAAACGCCTGGAAGGTTTACAACGGCAACCTCCGTTTTTATGGCTACAACAATTATGTCGACAGGTTGATAACTGACTTTGCTCCGCAGCAAAAGTACGATATGAGCATCTCAGGTTCGACCGAAAAATCATCCTTTTACGTGTCATTTGGAACTTTGAATAAGGACGGATATCTAAAAAACAGCTCCAAAAATGAAAACTTCGAGAGATATAATATTCTGATGAAAGGTGATTTCAAGATTAACGACTGGTTAAGCGCGGACAGCAAGGCTTTGATGACGATTGAAAAAAGCGATAAGCCGCACTTCTATAATTGGGATGTGAACATCAACACCTCAGCCAGAGTGGATCCAATCAACCCAATTCAATTCCCGGATCTTCCTTATTACCTGCAACCCGGCGATCGAGGAGAATTTGAACAATACATTGGGATGTATTTCGGCAGTGTCAATTTCCTGCCTTACCTGGAAGATGGCGGACGCCAGACGTGGACGAGAAATGACATGGTGCTTACTCAGGGAGCAACGATAACCCCACTGAAAGGATTAAATATCAGGGGAGAATTTTCGGCTAACTTAAGATACAGAGATTATCAGGATGTACAGAGCAAGATAGATGTCATCGCCAATCAAGACCTGGCAGCGGGTCTAATCGTAAATAACGGGTTTAGCGGCAACGATTGGATTTTTAACGAGAACAATACGGATCAGTATTATGTCCTGAACACGTTTGCCGACTACACCATCACCAACGACAATGGGCATTACATTAAGGCGATGATTGGTTTTAATCAGGAATGGGGTAGATTTCAATATGTCGGGGCACGAGCGTACGGTCTTATTACTCCCGATATACCCGACATCAACACGACTACTGGCGCACAGGAGACCTACGGAAAAAAGGAGCATACGGCACTGAGGGGAGCATTTTACCGCGTGAACTATATTTATAAAGATCGGTACCTGTTTGAAGCCAACGGTAGGTATGATGGTACTTCGAGGTTCCCGAAGGAAGATCGATTCGGTTTCTTCCCATCTTTCTCATTGGGTTGGAGAATATCAAACGAGAGTTTCATGGAAGGCACCAAGGATTGGCTAGACAATCTAAAACTACGGGCATCGTACGGAGAACTTGGCAACCAATTATTGTTTGAGCCCACTGTCCCTCCTACCCCGATCTACTATCCGTATATTCCAACGATGACTACAGGGAATTCGCCCTATATGATGGCTTCTGGTAGCCGAATTCCATATGTATCACCTGCTGGTTTGGTGAGTCCAACTTTGACGTGGGAGACGGTGGCTACTACGAATTTTGGACTTGATTTTTCCATGTTGGACAACAGGCTTGATGTCTCATTTGATGTCTATACCAGGGATACCAAAGACATGTTGACGGAAGTGGTATACCCTTCCATCTTGGGAACCGATGCACCCAAACAAAATGCTGCTGATTTGAGAACCCAGGGGTGGGAGCTAGCTGCCACATGGCAGTCACGGATAAACGAGGATTGGAATTATAGCCTTACACTTGCGTTATCGGATAACAAATCCAAGATTACAAAATATGATAACCCTACCGGCGCGCTTCCAAACCCCAGCGACGTTAATACAGAATATTATGTCGGTCAAACTATAGGAGAAAGATGGGGCTTTGTTACCCAGGGAATATTCCAATCGGAGGATGAAATAGCGCAAGCTGCAGATCAATCCCAGCTAGGATCCAACTGGAGGCCTGGTGATATTCGATATGCCGATCTAAATGGCGATGGGATCATCTCACGTGGAGACAATACGTTAGAAAATCCAGGTGACCAAACTATAATCGCGTATGAAGCTCCAAGAGGCAACTTTGGTATCACTGGAAATGTCGGTTGGAGAAACTTCTCGTTAAACATCTTCTTCCAAGGCGTGCTGAAATATGACTTCTGGCCTCCAAATGATAACTGGGTTGCCTTTTATCCATACAATGCAGGTCATGTGGAAAATTACTACTTAACAGATACCTGGAACGAAAACAACCGAGATGCATATTTTCCAGCGCCACATATATCCACCAATACCAAACAAAATGTGCAGCCCCAAAGCCGATATGTACAAAACGGCGCCTATATTAGGTTGAAAAACCTAACGTTAGCCTATAACCTGCCAGTCGCTTTAACAGGCAGGATTGGTATTTCAAATGCACAAGTTTATTTTGCTGGGATGAACATGTGGGAAGCTACGAAAATGCGCGAGCCGCTCGATCCTGAAATAAGGCCCACCCTAACCCAGGAATACTACAAGCAGCGCAGTTATGCTTTAGGTATGAGAATTTCATTCTAGCAAACAAAAAATGACAATGACATGAAAAAGTATATAAAAGCACTATTAGTAGTATTTGCAACAATGTTTTCCATCAGTTGCAATGACGATTTCCTTGAAAAGAAACCCCTGGATAGAATCAGCAACGAAACTTTCTGGAATACAGAAAGTGATTTGAGGGTGTACAATAACGGTTTATATCATTTGGCCAGAAATGAAGACAATGTTTCCATTCTCATGGGTCATGATGAAGGATTTGATAGCCAGGCTCGTGGCATTTGGCATCTTGATGGATTCTCCGACAATACCGCTCCGCGTCACTCGCGTCACGATTTTTTTCAAAGGGTACGTGCCGGAAAACATCCTATTCCGGAAAATCCGGACTGGTTCGGCTATGAAGGCTGGAACTTTTTACGTGCAATTAATATCGGACTGGAAAACTATCCAAAAGTTGACGTTTCGGAAGAAATTAGAAACAAGTACGTGGGGGAAGCCCGCCTTCTGCGTGGATGGTTCTATGCAGATAAGGTATCAAAATATGGAAATGTGCAGTGGGTAGACCGAGAGTTAGATATCTCTGACGACGATATATTGTATGGTGAACGCGATGACAGGGAGTTCGTTATGGAGAAGGTGTTGGAAGACCTGACATTCGCCACGGATAATATGCCGGACAATTGGGGCGATGGAAATGCACCTGGAAGATTGAACCGGTGGTGTGCATTACTTGTAAAATCAAGGGTTTGTTTGTTTGAAGGAACATGGCGTAAATATCATGGTGGGACAAGCCCCGAAACGTGGTTGCAAGTAGCGGCCGATGCAGCGAAGGAATTAATTGAAAATGGTCCTTATTCAATTTATTCCACCGGCGACCCAAGTTCGGATTACAATGCTATCCATAGGATGACCGATCTTTCCGGAAATCCGGAAGTGCTATACTGGAGAAGATATCAGCTTGGTATTTTTACGAACCACGTGCAAAGTTATCACAAAGATTATAACGGTGGGGCTACTAAGAACATGGTCGAATCTTATTTGTGCACTGATGGATTGCCCATCTCACTTTCACCTCTTTATATGGGCGACGAGGTTTATGAGAATATCTGGGAAAATCGCGATCCAAGGTTAAGACAAACCGTTCTTCATCCTGACGATCAAGCTATCTACAGGTACGGAAATCATGATTTTGGCGTAGTCCGATATCCTCGGATTCAGGGTATGACGGGTCCCGGACATAAAATAGCTACGGGTTATCACATTATCAAGGTATATGAGAATAATGCCGCATATGCCACATACAACACATCGACTACCCCTGCGATTATTCTGAGACTGGGTGAGGCATTGCTGAATTATGCAGAAGCCAAGGCAGAGCTGGGCGATATTCAACAATCTGACCTGGACATGAGCATTAATTTGCTTCGTGATCGGGTGGGCATGCCGCACATGACACTTGATGTGCCCATGGACCCGCGGCATGCCAGCGATGGCGTTTCGGCATTGATTGTAGAAATTCGCCGTGAACGTCGAGTTGAGTTATTCATGGAAGGTTTCCGTTACGATGACTTAAGACGGTGGAAACAAGGGAAAAAACTCGAAGAGAAAGATTATGGTATTCGGTGGGACGCGGCAAACAAGGCTCGGTTTGATCCCAAAGGTGAGGTTACCATACAGCCATCCACCGTTGACGGTATCGACTACCTCGATATCTATAAAGGAACCGATTATGCGAGCCCGGTTTTTGACGAATCTAAACACTACCTATGGCCACTGCCTACAAGTGTGATTTCTCAAAATCCGGCTCTTGGCCAGAATCCTGGGTGGTAAGTCCTACTTTCCAAGCTTTAATAAGCTACATGCTGCTATAAAACGGGCAATCGCAATCACTTCGTTGTGATTGCCTGTTTTTTTTCTTTAAACAAGACAATTGCTAATTAAGGATTTGATGTATTAAAGATGTCCGGGCTTTGCCTGACAAATAATAATCTTCGACGTCGCGATAACAGATCCAACCGTGTTTCAAAAAATATTCACTCATGAAATCAACAATTGCACTTCTGATTGCGCTGAGTTTCATTGTTGGCTTACTAGTGCCTAACGAAATCCAGGCGGGTCAAACCGCATTTCACGCTAAGGCATTAGCACGCGACACTGTCAAACTTGAAAACCCGATTTCAGTAAAATACTTGAAAACTAAGTTGCGAAATACCGCACCGAGATTAGTGTTGACCCCTGCGATCGAAAAAAATCTAAAAAAGAAAATCACGTCTGACGCCGTCGTTAAAAATTATTACAACGCGATCAAACTTAATGCCCAGCAAATACAACAAGCACCCTTGCTGACACGCCAAATGGAGGGACGAAGGCTACTGGCCGTGTCGCGTGAAATGTTATATCGGATGAATATTCTTTCAATCGTTTACCGTCTTGATAAAGACCCTGCTGTCCTGAAGCGTATAGACGATGAAATCAAAGCGGTGTGCAATTTTTCAGACTGGAATCCCTCCCACTACCTGGACGTCGCGGAAATGTCGCTGGCAGTGGCTATTGCCATTGACTGGGTTGGTCATGCATTGCCTGCCCCGACCGTTGATATTGCTATTCGTTCGTTGATTGAGAAGGGTATAAAGCCAAGCTATCCTCAAAACAACGTGCCGGGATGGGTGAATGGGACCAATAATTGGAACCAGGTTTGCAATGGTGGCATGATCGCCGCCGCCATCGTAGTTGCCGATAAGGATCCGGAGCTTGCCGCTGCAACAATCCGGCGCTCATTGAACGGCATGCCCAATGCTCTCATGCAATATGGACCCGATGGGCTTTATCCCGAGGGCGCCACCTATTGGGGCTACGGTACAAGTTTTTCAGTCATCACTTCTTCCATGCTCGAGAGCGCGTTTGGAAAAGATTTCGGCATTGCCCAATATCCCGCTTTTATTGAGAGCGCCGACTTCAGGTTGCTCAGCGTTGCTCCCTCCGGATGGTATTACAACTTTGCTGATTGTGGTGATTCAGGAGGGACTACTGGAGATATCACATTGGCATGGTTCGCAAAACAGACTGGGAACCCACTTTATCTCGAGCGCGACAAATTTTTGCAGTCGCCTAACACGATGGGAAAACTTCCACGACTTGCAGGGGCGGGGTTGGTTTGGTTATCACAGTTTGAAGTTAAAAATGAGACTCAATTGCCGCTGGCATGGAAGGGCGATGGGGAAAACCCGGTCGTCATATTCCGCGGTGAAAGCAGCGATCCGAGAGGTTATTATTTTGGAGGCAAAGGCGGACGAGCTACCGTCAGTCATGGAAATATGGATGCAGGTTCCTTCATTTTTGAACTCGACGGCGTCCGCTGGGTGATTGACCCAGGGAATCAAAACTACCATGACATTGAAAAAACCGGCTTTAATCTTTGGGGTAATTGCCAAAGTTGCCAGAGGTGGACGTTACTTACCAAAAATAACTATGGCCACAGCACGCTTACTGTCAATAATGCTCTTCACGTCAATAATGGATTTGCATCGATCGCTGATTTCAAAGAAGGCGAAAGACCCGAAGCCACAATCGACATGACGGCAATCTTTGGCGGCCTATTAAAAAGCGCCAGCAGGAGGTTTCTAAAAGAAAATAATCATTCAATCCTAATAGAAGATAAATTTCAACTTTCAGACTCAACAGAGAATATCACTTGGCAACTCATCACCGCTGCTGACGTGCAGTTAACCAAGGGAGGTGCAATTCTAGAGCAGTCAGGTAAGAAATTGAAATTGGAAAATCTGACGCATCCGGACCTCTTTATCTCAATTATTTCCCTGGATCCTCCCCCACTAGCGCTCGACAGAAAAATAGAAGGATTAAAAAGGATTGAAATTCGGATGCCTGCCTATTTATTTGCGCAGAAGGAAGGGAATCTAACTGTACGGCTATCTGGCGTTGAGTGATCGACTTAGATTCCGAAAAATTTAAAACATGCATTAGAGCCGCTGATAGCGGAACTGACTCACATTAAAAAAAACATTATGAAGGTCAAGGTTCAAGTACTCATACTTCTATTTTTTTTCGTCTACGAAGCATCTGCACAGCAGCAAAATCTTTTAAGCGGAAAGTATAAAGCCAGCGAATGGCGAAATGTCTTGACGCCTCAGTCGAGCTGGGTACCTTTTCCAAAACCTGACGACCGGGCTGCATGGGCAAAGGCAGACCAAAGGATGCTCGCCTCAATCCTAAAACAAGCTGAATCTTATCAGAATTATGATTGGCCCTATATTCCTGCGACAAAATCACTTCTCTACGAAAGGACCGGCGACCGGAATGAATACCAATCTATGAGCTTTAAGAAACGAGGCGCGCTGGGAATTCTACTGCTTGCAGAAGTACATGAAAACAAAGGCCGGTTCCTGGATGCGATCATCGATGGTGTCTGGTCAATTTGTGAGGAATCGTTTTGGGGAGTGCCAGCCCACCTACCCCGGTCGAAAGACATTTCTGGATTGATGGATGTGTCTGACCCCTTTGTGGACCTCTTTGCTGCCGAGACCGGTACCTATCTTGCCTGGGTAGACTATTTCCTGGGAGATAAGCTAGATGCCGTTTCTCCGCAGATACGGAAACGAATTTATTACGAATGTAATAATCGATTGTTTAAACCATTGATGACAAAACCACATGGCTGGATGACCAAAAATCAAAATGGCCGCGCACCGAATAATTGGAATCCATGGATCTGCTCCAACTGGTTAAATACAGTTTTGCTTTTGGAGAAAGATGATCAGAGACGCGCAGACATGACTTTTAAAATTCTACAAGTACTGGATGAATTCCTTAACCCCTACCCTCAGGATGGGGGTTGTGACGAAGGTCCCAGTTATTGGGGTGCAGCGGCCGCTTCCTTGTATGATAATATTTCAATGCTCAATCACGCGACCAATAATGCTTTTCAATATGTGTATGAAGATGAAAAAGTTAAGAACATGGGCAAGTTTATATACCGCGCACAGATAAGTGAAACCTATTTTCTGAATTTTGCTGACGCGGATCCGCAGCCCAAGATGTCTGCAAATATGATCTATCGCTATGGAAAGGATATTAAAGATCCAGCGATGATGAAATTCGGAGCCTATTACCGCCAACAGGAAGATATTCTATCAGGCACATTTCACTTTTTCAGGAAGCTGTATGCTTTATTTATCCAGGACGAATACGAAAAGGCCGAACAGGGGTTGCCTCTGCCAAAAGATGTTTGGCTCCCGGATCTGCAGGTCATGGCGGCCCGCGACAATCAAGGTACCACCAATGGATTCTATGTAGCAGCCAAGGGAGGGCATAATGATGAAAGCCATAACCATAACGATATTGGAAATTACGTGGTGTATTACGATGGACAACCAGTGCTCATCGACGTAGGAAGAGGAACTTATACGCGCAAGACATTTAGTGACAAGCGATACGACATTTGGTACAATTGTTCTGACTATCATAATACCCCAACAGTCAACGGGAAAACACAATTGCCGGGCAGGCAATTTAAAGCAAGCGAAGTCGGACACAAATCAACAAAGGGATACGCGCAATTTGCAGTGGATATATCAAAGGCTTATCCCGAAGACGCTGAAATCAATTCCTGGAAAAGAACGATTCGTTTGAATCGAGGAAAAAATGTTCAGATTACAGATGTAGTAAATCTCAAGCAGGCTCACGAGCTGACCGAGCACATGATGACATGTTATCCTTCTGAGGTGAAGACTCCGGGCGAACTAGTAATTCATTATAAGATAAAAGAAGAAAAGCCACGCGACTTTTTAATCAGGTATGACCCGAAACGGCTGGAGGCAGTCGTGGAAAAAGTACCACTGACAACGATGGAGGATCAGGGTATCATACAAAAATGGGGGGATACGATTTACAGGATCAATTTTAAAGCAATCGCACCGAAGGCGAGCGATAGATTTCATTTTGAAATTGCTACTCGTTAAAGTTCTATCGACTAGAAAATGGTCATTAGGCTGAGTCGACTACTTCGGCTGGTGAAAATCGTTTTGCTTCGGAGCGTCTTAATGCTTCAGGTCTGTCAACTGCTCAGGTACTTGCAGGGAATGTTTTGCGGCGTATATTCAATGCCATAACCGCGTTTCAACAGCCTCGAAACCATTTTTGAAATGGTTAACTCGTTGCGGTGCATTTGAGGCAAAAGTCCCATCATCGCATAACTGATTGGATTGACTGACGGAATAAACGTCTCCCAATCATAGCCCTTGCCCCAAATAAGTCCGGCGACCGTTATCCTCAAATTCGCGGAATTATCAATAAGAAAGTTGAACATATCAATTGATTGATTGGTATTTTGATTCACAGTGTGAAATATCGGCGTCTGCCCTCCAAACCCATTTTCGTCAACTCCTGCTTCTATATTGACGTCTAATCCGCGACTAACGAGTATCCTGGCACAAGACTCAAGGTTAAATTCCGCACAAATATGCAGGAGTGATGCTTCGTACATTGGCGTATATGCGCACCGTAATGTATATTTTCTTAAAATGGCATCAGGATTTTGGGTTAAGAGATCGTCAAGCGATTTTGCATCGTCCAGCAGCACACTTAAAAGGATTTTGTCATCAAAAATAAGTCCGTGATCCACAAATGCCTGGACGCACGATTTAAATCTCGGGCTGCGTGTGTATTCGCTGGTCAACTCATAGATGAGAGGTTCCCCTTTGTAGTTATCGTTAGGACTTACGCCCTCTGAAAAACATTTCTTAATACCTTCAACGGAATGCAATTCTATCTGTACGGCAAGGTTATCTAAACTATTCATGGCGGAAAAAGTTTATAATTATCAAATGAGCATATGTTCTTTAAGATTATGGCAATGATGATTGCGCGTTAGGAAGCCTTACCTGGGAGCTCGTGCGCAGGTAGGCCATCAGGTCGAGCACTTCCGCATCAGTCAGTGTATTGAACAAACCCTGTGGCATCATCGACGTGTCAGTAGTTTCTCTGGATTGGATATCCGACTTGTTGATTACAATCGCATCCTGACCCACAACTCTTAACGTAATCTGTCGTTCATTTTCAGCCACTACATTCCCAACAAAAGTGCGCCCGTCGCGCGATGTAACGACAACCATTCTATAGTCGTCTTGAATCTCTCCACTTGGATTGAGTACATTGCTCAGAAGGTAATCTACATTCGCCCGATTTGAGCCCGTGATATCCGGACCTAGCGTTCCTCCCACATTATACATTTTGTGACATGGAGCACAAGTACGATTGAATATAACGCGTCCTTTGACGGCATCAGCGTCAGCAATAGCCCCATCAGTAAGCAGATTTTTGTACTTGTCGAACGCAAGGCGCTGGTCATTGCTCAACTCATCCAGCGGTTGGCCCCAGACTTCCAGGAATCCACTGCCAACCACCCTCAGCAGCTGTCGGGCGGTATAAACCGGGACGTCTGCCTTAGGAATAACCTTGCTTCGCAATGCACGGGTCAGCAACCAGCCGTAAGCAGGCCGTGAAGCTAATGTCTGGACGGTTTCCAGTTTCTCGGTAGCATTAAATTGCGGATACTTTTCGATCAACAATTTTCCAAGCTCCTCTCGGTCGTATTCAGCAGTCGCTCGAATCGCCTCGGTCCGAAGGCGGGGATCATCGTACAATTCAGGCAGCTCACGGAGAAGCTCGACGCGTTGTTTTCCTGCAAGAGCCTTCAGCGCTTTGACTCTCTGTTCGACGGGCGAACCATTATCCTGAACGGTTGCCAGAAATTCACGCGCAGCTTCGGCGTCTCCAAACTGTTGTGCAATGGCCAGCGCAAGCTGCCTGACTTCGTCGTCCTTCGAAGACCGCAAGGATGCATATACCATTTCCCAGTTTTTGGGGGTTGGAACATCTTTGCGTCCTTCGATCCCATCCAGCATGCCCTCCAACAACAATGTTGTCGATCCCTCCTTTTTACCGATGTAGGTTATTAGCGGTTCAATAACATCTGCATCTACTGACCTGCGGGCGATGTAGCGGGTAATCATGGGTATCTTGCTGTCCGTTGCCAACGCAAAGGCGCGATCTGCATTATCCGGCACAAGGGGTTCTATACCGTACCATATCATCTTGGGCAGGTTATGATCCTGCGCGTCCTCTGCGCGCGAAACCAACGCTTT
>JAICGJ010000142.1 GCA_025923195.1 Chryseolinea sp. | reverse complement strand
TTGTTCTGGTTTTAAAAGACCTTCGACGGTACCCTCAGGTAGTTTATTAAAACCCTCATTGACCGGAGCGAAGACGGTAAATGGGCCTGCATTTGAAAGCGCGTCAACCAGCTCAGCGGCTTTTATGGCCGTGACAAGCGTTGAGTGATCTGACGAGGCCATGGCTACCTGTACCACATTTTTTTGTGACTCCGAATCCTGCACGTGGGATTGACCTCTGTCTAAAGCATTTGCTGTCTCGGATACCGGCTGATCACTTGGTTGTTTGGCACAGGTAAATACAATCAGCCCAAGGAGGGCAAGCAGAAGGGTGAAAGCATTTGTCTTCATAAATTTCAAATTTTTACATTTAAATCTGATTCTTAAATCCTTGACCTTATATGATCTGAATCATACGAACCGAAAACTAGAGATCTTTTTTAATAAAGATCCGCGCCCCGATAAGGAGTGGTAGAATAATCCAAAGAGCCAACACACCGGCAGAAAAAGTCATTCCCCAAAAGCTTCCGAAAAAGTTTTGATAAAAGGCGCCAGTATAGCCCATGAGTGCAGAGATGTCGAGTTTCAGCAACATCATGATTCGCGCCAGGTCGATTGGATTTAAAGCTACAAGACCAACAGTTAATTTTTCCAGCGGATAATCACTGAAGCTGTACACTATCCAAAGCAACAGTCCGTCGTAGATCAGTGAAAAATAAAACCAGAATAGTAACGTGATGCCGATAGCTTTTGCCTTATCACGTGTTAGGACAGAAGCAAGAAATGCCAGAGATACAAAAACTAGAGTAAGCATTAACCCGATATAAAGAAGCGTTAAACTGCTCGGTGAAATACCGTATAAAATTATGGGTAGCCCAACGCCAATGATATATGCGATGCAAAGTGAGAGTGCTGTTGAGATATATTCGCTAAAATAGATGACTTTCCGGTTTACGGGTTGAGCAAGCATTAACTCAATGAACTCGTAGGAATTATAAAAGTGAATCGTGGTGAAGACGATGCTCACCAATGGAATCACCATAAGGACTATATTCATGAGACTCATGATCACTTTTCCGGTGTCTGTATCAAGCTGAAACATGGCCATGGTAGACACTAGTAGGAATAAAGTGTAAAACAGAATAAACCGGGTTCTCAGGATATCGTAAAAAATATATTTGATGATGCGCGGCATTATTCTTGAAGTGTATGTTGAAATGAATTTTGGTTAATGTATACAGCGATGGCTTTTCCCAATCGTCCTTCCTGGGTTTCTTCTTTTAGATTCGCGATGGTATTGTGATATTGTATTTTGCCTTCAAACAGGTAAACGATATGCGTTGATAGATCATCAAGGTCGCTTAGGATATGGGAGGAAATCACAAAAAGCTTCCCTTCATCCTTTTCCCGGAGAATTTTTTCTTTGAGAATTTCTACTGAAACGGGGTCAAGTCCAGCAGTAGGTTCATCCAAAATCATGATCCGCGCATGAAATAAAAACGCAAGGGCAGCACTTACTTTTTGCCGGGTGCCTCCGGATAACGCGTGCATTCTCTTGTCAAGAATCTTAGTGAGATTGAATGCGTGCACTAATTCTTCATCCGTTTTCCTGTTGTTGCCCCGGATATTTTTCATCATATCAATAAGCTGCCCGATACGCATGTTTTCTGGATAACGCCCGATCTGTGGCATGTAGCCTATCTTCTCACGATACTTCCAATGGTTTTTGATATTCTCCTTGTCAACGAAGATTTCGCCTGAAGAAGGAATAACCATCCCTAGAATCGATTTTATCAACGTGGTTTTACCTGAACCATTTGGACCGACCAAGGCATACGATTTCCCGGCATCAAAGGTGAGAGTAACGTCGTCAAGTGCCTGTAGCTTACCGAACTTTTTATTTACGCGATTAAGATCGATCATACGGCTTCATGGTAGGTGAATTGTCCTTTAAATTTTCAGGTGTAGCTACGGGGATGACTTTCTCCGCGCGATCGATCAACATTACCAGGAAACTTCTCCAAAGCAAGACCGCTGAGGGAATACGTTCTACGATCATCGCATATAAATTTACAGGCCGGAAGGGGACATCACCTATACCATCCTTATTCAAATCATATCCTTGATATTTATCCCAGTAGTTTCCATTAATAGTATTGAGGACCATTGTTCCATTAGTAACGACATCAAAGGTATTTGAAGAGAAGTTATTTTGAGTAAATGTGTTGTCATCACAGCTTGCCTGAAGCCTTACCGCATAACCATTTTCGTAAAAATTATTCTTATCAAGCAGGGTTCTGCTGACACCCTCCATGTGAATTCCAATCGTATTTCTTATGAATTGGTTGTCTATAACTTCGCTATTGCTGATATCCTTTAACAAAAGTCCATACGAGGCCGAACCCCAGTTTTGTTCAAATGTATTACCATACATTTTCACGTTTTTGGTATACATTACCGCAACGCCTGCACCATTGTTCACGAAGAAATTGTTCCGGTATTCATCGTTGTGGGAAAACATAAAATGAAGGCCATATCGCAAATTTTTCTCACTGCGGTTGTTCGTGATGAGGGAGTTGGTAACAAATTCGAAGTAAATTCCGTCACGATGACCTTCAATCTGATTTTTATTGATGGTAACATGTTCGCATTTCCAGAGATGTATGCCATTGCCAATTTCATGCTCAGCTTTAGCGTTTGCCTGTAGCTGGTTATCCTCTATCCAGGAGTAAGATGAGTTTGAAAAATAGATCCCGAAGAAAGTATTCGTGAATATATTTGCAATAATTTTCACTCTCCTCGAATCCAGTACTTTGATTGCCGCCACATCATGCATGCTGGCTGTACCGGTGTCTATAAATTTGAGACCACAGATCGTAACGTCATTCGCATGGATAGTAAAAATCTCATATTTATGTTCTCCATCCAGAACGGGATAACCTTCTCCGATGATTACTATACTTTTTTCAATGATAATATTACCCTCCTTATATGTTCCTGCTTTTACAATAATGGTATCCCCTGGTTGTGCCTCTTGTATTCCTGTTTTAATGGATTGAATTTTTCCACTAGGGCTCACCACAAGGACATTTGATATCAATAACGACGGGAGTGAAAGAAAAAAACAGAAGAGGAATAGCGTTTTCATTATTTAAATTGTGTCACAAGTTCCCCCCACACTAGATAAATCCCCTTCCATTGCTTTTTTAATGCTTCCATACTTTCCTTTTTTTCAAAAGCGGCGACCTGGCTGGCCATCGGACTTTTTATTTCCGGAGATTTAAGATAAAAAGCATCTACCGCTTCAATGAGTTTTGCTGGTTGAGTAAAATCGACCACAAGTTTATACTTAAATTCCTCCGGAGCTTGATCGCCTGAGTTATAAAAATCTAACATGCAATTGAGATCATCGAATTTGTAAATCTTCCCTGTAATGGTTACCAATTCAGCTCCATACTTTTTGTCCATGAGCGTCATTTTGCACGAATGGCATGCGTCCGTGCCATATTGAATCGGCTCAGGCTCTATAGCGCATGAAATCAAGCTAAAGGAAAGCATAACGCCGATTACACTTTTCATATTTTTTTTCGGGACGTGAAAACTTCAAATATGAGCGTAGCTATTGCCAGTATACCTGCTATGATAAAAAACCATCCCCCTAGGTCCGGACCAGAATATGCAGTAAAGTTAAGCAATTGCTTGGTCCCGATTACCGGAGGCTGATACGCCATACCCGGAACGATAATGGCAGCCGTAGGGTCTAGGTTGTGTCCATAGTCGTAACCCCAAAGATAAAAGTCCACCAGAGCAGCTGTTCCGCATGCCAGAAGCAACGCGGTATATGCAGCCAGCATATACCTGCGATTTACAATACTTGTGAGTATGCCGAAACCAATGACAAATGCCACGATGTAGATCATGTATCCAAACTCGGGAAACATGCTTACTTCAATGTGACGCATGCCAATATAGTGGTTAAGCGCACTTATAATTTTGACGTCGCCTGTTATATTGTCGATCCATATTTTCATTTCAAGACCCTCCGGGTATTGCGGTGCCCACATCACGATCTGCCACAGCGGTATGAAGTAAGCGGAAATCAAAAGAAGAGCAGACAGCGCGATGGTTAGTCTTGATATTAGCTTGAGTTTTTTCATCCTGGTTATTTTAGAATACCCTCACCCCAACCTCTTCATTTTATTGAAGAATTGAGATGAGGAATATTCAACCTGTAAACTATGCAGTCTTTAATTGCCGGCTCCGGTTGGCTGCTCGCCTTCTATTTTCCCGGTAGAAAATTTCAGCGGTGTTTTGACGCCTGCAGCGGAAATCCGGATGTAACCTGACATTTCCTGGTGCAATGCTGAACAAAAATCAGTGCAATAGAATGGGAACACACCTGTGCTGAGTGGCTTCCAGAGAAAGGTTTGGGTTTCTCCTGGCATAATTAATATTTCGGCGTTATTAGCTCCCTTTATCGCAAACCCATGAGGAACATCCCAATCCTGTTCTAGGTTCGTAACATGGAAAAATACATCGTCGCCGACATTTACGCCTTCAATATTATCAGGGGTTAGGTGTGAACGGATGGCAGTCATATAAACATGGACTTCTTTGCCTTTGCGTTCAACCCGGGCCTGCCCCTCGCCTTTTGCCGCAAAGGGATGCTCATTTTCTTCGATCTTAAAAAACTTAAGCGAGTTGGCTTGAATCATGCTAGCGGGTATCGCCTCAGCGTAGTGTGGCTCTCCCGTTGTGGGAAAGTCGAGGAGCAAGCGCATTTTATCTCCTGAGATATCGTATAGTTGTGCCGATTGTGTTAGCTCCGGACCTGTTGGTAGATAGCGGTCCTTGGTAATCTTATTGTAGGCGATTACATATTTGCCGTGTGGTGTCTTCGTTGGGCCCCCGGGTACACTAAGGTGGCCAATAGAATAATAGGTTGGTACCCTGTCCAGTATTTCCAATGTTTTTACGTTCCATTTTACGATTTCGGAGGAAACAAACATAGACGTGTACGCATTACCTTTCCCATCAAATTCAGTGTGTAATGGACCAAGCCCAGGTTTCTGAACCTCGCCATGAAGAGCCGCTTCATATTTGATCACAGGTATTCCATCAAAATCACCTTCGAATTCTTTATTGGCTATTGCATTCTGAATTTTCGTAAAAGAGAACACAGGCATAGTAGCGGCTAGTTTTCCACTTCCCACAATGTATTCACCCGTAGGATCCACATCAGTGCCATGAGGTGACTTAGGGCACGGAATAAAGTACACGATCTCGGGTAATTCGGAAATATCCAGGACGGTAACTTCATTTCGTATGGTGCTTGTAGCCGAATGGGTCTTTTCACTGTATACGTTGTGCGCATATTTCACTTTCTCAACTTTACCTTTTCCTTGCGCGAGGTACTCTTCTGCTTTCTTCCAGTTTACAGCCATGATAAAGTCTTTGTCTTTTTGGGAGGCATTAACTTCGAGCAACGTGTAGGCTTGCTCCGTGTTGTAGCAGGAAAAGAAGAACCAACCATGCGAAGGCCCTTTTCCAGCACGGCTTAAGTCGAAATTGAACCCTGGGGTTCTTAATTGGAATGCGATATTCATATGGCCGGATACTGAATCAACTTTTATAAAGCTGATGGAACCTTTAAAATTTTCCTTGTATGAACTAATGGCCACGTCTTTGCCGCCCATTGGAACACTGAATCGCGTTCCAGCAATCACATACTCCGTATTCTCCGTAATAAAAGGCGATGAGTGATTTCCGCCGCTATTAGGAATCTCCAGGATTTCCTCAGTCCGAAATGATTTTAAACTTACCCGCGCAACGCGGGGGGTGTTATTTCCATTGGCAAAGACCCACCGGCCATCATGCTCACCCTTGGTCGTGGAAATGGCCACGTGGTGTAAATCGTCCCACGGAACAAAACCGTGCGAAGTATTCAGCATAGGCTTCGTTTCTTCGCTGTAACCATATCCATTTTCAGGGAATACGGAAAATACGGGCAGGATTTTAATTAATCGTCCCGAAGGGATGCCGTATATACTTAGCTGACCATTAAACCCCCCTGATACGATGTTATAGAATTCATCGTATTGACCGGGAGGGACGTAAACGCGTGAAGCTGCATCGCCAATGGCTGCACTTTGAGGTGCTTGCGGCTTGCAACCATAGATAGAGAAGGCTGCCAATATTACAGCCGTACCCAAAAGAACTTTATTTTTCATGATGATAATTTTTTTATGTGATTCGTGTAATTATTTCTCGCCGTCATTTTGCCGCATAAATTCCAGTACGTCGCGAGCATCGCCAAGGGAAACATTTTGATTCGGCATACGCGTTAAGCACAGCTCGAGAAGTTTTTGCGCCTCTTCGTCCCGCTCGAGCATTACATCCACGTTGGTAATCATATTCATGATCCACTCGGGCTTTCGTTTTTTCGTTACGTCCTTCCACCCTGGCCCCACGACGCGTTGATCGTCGAGGCGGTGACACGCCTGACACTTCATTTCATAGATTGCCTTTCCCCTGGGGATACGATCCTGTTCAAGGGGAGTATTTAGCGTAACTTCTTTTACCTGGCCGATTCCTTTACCCTCGTTTGCATTTTCAGCAACGGCGTTTTCTTCATTAGCCCCGTTACCTTCCTCAACTTTTGGTCTTTCCGGCCCGCATGCAGCAAAGAGTATGGCCAGAATAATTACGGATATCAGATTTTTCATAGATGTGCTGTTTGGTTGTTATTTTATAGGTGTATTCGTTCTATTTACTGCCATGCTAATGTATTGTGCTTAGCATTCGATCCTTATGATTTGGATCATATTGAAATACTGATTTGTGTCAGGTAGTTAAAACCTTAACGTAAGGTCTACGCGAAGGCTCACCAAAAGCGTTGCTTATTGCCAAGTTAGCGATGTAGTTACCAAGTAATCAATTAAAATGGGCTTTTTTTTATAATGGTATGGGCAACTTTTGATGTATTAGATGGCTTTGCTAAAAAGATAAGAAGGTTCTGGTGATAGCAAACGCCTCAGATCAAACGCAGCGCAGATATTTCGAATAAAAGCCCTGCCAAATTCGGTGACGTGGTATCCTTCCTTGCTTGAAGTTAAAATACCTTCGTTACAAAATGTCGTTAATGTGTCATTGATTGAATCCAGCTCAACTTGAATTAGATTTCCGAATGATATTTTTCCCTGGCATGCTATTTCGAGAATGCAGTTTTTTAAATGCAGGTCCTGATCCGTATGGATGTGTCCCTTAACGACAGCGAGCCGATGATCTGAAAGAGCTTGTTCGTAGTCTTCTACTTTCTTGATGTTTTGAGCGTAAGCATATTTAGCATCACTGATGGCTGAGCAGCCAAGCCCGATCAGTAATTCGGTCTTGTTTGTTGTATAGCCCATAAAATTCCGATGAAGCTTTCCCTGAACTTGTGCTTGCCATATGGAATCATGTTGCAATGCAAAGTGGTCCATTCCAATGTCTTCATATCCTTCGGACTTAAGCATGGACCTGCCTGTTTCGTATAACAGCCGTTTCACAACATCGGATGGCAGATCTTTATCTTCATATCCGCGCTGACCAGGTTTTATCCATGGCACGTGGGCATAACTGTAAAAAGCGACTCGGTCTGGCCGAAGGGTCAGTACCTTTTCGAATGTATCGATGATTGTTAAAGGCGTCTGGAAGGGAAGGCCGTAGATCAAATCAAAACCTATAGATGAGTAACCAATAGCGCGGCTGGTATCGGTGACCCTCTTTAAATTCTGAAAAGGTTGAATACGGTTGATCGTCCTTTGCACCTTTTCATCCATATCCTGAACCCCAAAGCTCACCCGGGTAAAACCGAGGTCAAAAAGTGTTTGCAAGTGTTCCTGGGTGGTGTTATTAGGATGGCCTTCAAAGCTGAATTCGTACTCATCATGAATTGTAACATGATCCATCAATGAGGAAACGAGCCACTTTAAATTCTCGTAACTAAAGAACGTTGGTGTCCCTCCTCCCAAATGTAGTTCACGGATCGTCGGTTTCTTTCCAAAAATTTTTCTGTAGCGATTCCATTCATTCAATATCGACTGTATATACTGTCTTTCGACCGTGTGATTTTTTGTTATTCTGGTGTTGCACGCGCAATAGGTGCAGAGACTTTCGCAAAAGGGAAGATGTACATACAGACTTATGCCCTTGCTATCATTGGTTTCATCGAATACTCTTCTAACCGCTTGAATCCATTTTTCTGTTAAGAATTCTTTCGTATCCCAATAGGGAATCGTAGGGTAGCTCGTATAGCGCGGCACCGGCACGTCATATTTTTTTAATAACTGGGCTTCGGATCGTAATTGATTCATGACGTAAACTTCCGCTCATCTCAGCAAAAATGATATGGAGCAAATCATCTCTACATCTGATTTTTGTCAAGTTTCTGGGTGAGTGTTTGCACGGACCTATTCGCGATCTTTTTTACAAATCCTTTTTTATTGCCCTCATTCTTCTTATCCTCAAATAGGATCCTGACCGAGGGGGTATACGTGTCATCATACTGACCGCTCTTTATGCTCCAATAAAAAACCCCCAAGAATAGTATGGCAATTGACAAGCTGATCAGAATAAGTAAGACAATGATCCCCATAATCAATAAATCGTTCGTTCAAATTCGTACGAATGGAACCTGTCGAAAGCAGCTCTTTCGAGCGTTTCGCGGTGGTTTGGATGCGCGATTTCAATCAGCGCCTTTGCCCGCTGCCGCATATTTTTTCCATATAAATATGCCACGCCGTATTCTGTCACGACGTAGTGAGCGTGACCTCGCGTCGTAACCACACCTGCCCCGGATCTAAGGGAACCAACAATTCTCGAAATGCCTTTTCCAGTAACGGAAGGCAGCGCGATAATTGGTTTTCCCCCTTCAGATAGAGACGCGCCGCGAACAAAGTCCATTTGACCTCCTACGCCCGAATAATGATAGGTGCCGATGGAATCCGAACATATTTGACCTGTAATGTCAACTTCTATCGCGCTGTTAATCGCTGTTACTTTTGGATTGGCGCGAATTATCGCAGTATCATTCACATAATCGATCCCTAACGCTATTACGGAAGGATTGTCATCTACAAAATCATATAGTTTTCGACTCCCCAGAATAAAGGAGGTCACAGACTTTCCCCTATGTTTCCTCTTGTGCTCATTCGTGACGATCCCGCGTTCAATCAGCGGGATGAATCCCTCTGACAACATTTCGGTATGGACACCCAGTTCCTTGTGGTTCGATAGGCTGGCCAACACTGCATCGGGAATGGAACCAATTCCGGTCTGAAGCGTTGCTCCATCTTCCACCAGTTCGGCGCAATGTGCTGCAATTCTCATAGAAAGTTCATTGGGCTCACCGCAAATTACCTCCGGTAGTTCTTGTTCAGCATACACAGCGGCATCAAATTCGGTTATTTTAATCAAACCATCGCCTAACGTTCTGGGCATACGCGGATTTACTTGCGCTATTACGTGTTTAGCAGCCTTCACGGCACTTAAGGCGATATCGACGGAAGTACCCAAGGAACAATAACCGTGCTTATCAGGCGGAGATACCTGCACGAGGGCCACATCAAGTGGCAAGATACCACGTCTGAAAAGAATAGGGATTTCACTTAGAAAAATGGGAACGTAATCCCCCCTTCCATCATTTACGGCTTCGCGGACGTTTTGCGAAACAAACAAGGAGTTGATCCGAAAGCTGTCTTTATATTTTTTGTCGGCGACTACCGCGTCGCCTTGTAGACTGATGCTTACTATCTCCACATTCCATAACGAGGAAGATCGCTCCGCCAATTTTTTTAATAAAAAATGGGGTGTGGCGGCGCCTCCATGAACAAAAACGCGGTGTCCTGGTTTTACTGCCTGTAATGCTTCTTCAGCTGATGTGTAGTTCATACTGCTCTAATTTATGTTTCCTAATTTTTTATTGGCAACCCAATTTACTGCGACAGTTGAAAAAACAACCACGCTAATGCTGCTAATCGGCATGAGTATAGCTGCCACAAGCGGTGTCAGATGGCCGGTCACTGCAAAACTTAAAGCAATGGCGTTGTAAAAAAATGAAATTGCAAAACCAGTCTTTAAAATCACTGAAGAAGATCTGGCAAGGTCAAGATATCTATCGAGCCACCTAAGGTTCTCGCCCAGCAAAATTCCATCGCAGGCTGGCGTAAATATTCCAGTATCATCTGTTATTGCAATGCCGACATCGCTTTGTTTTAGTGCACCCGCATCATTTAATCCATCCCCAATCATCAATACTGTTTTTCCATTCCCTTGCAGATATTCGATATAGTTTAGTTTGTCGTGAGGGCTTTGATTAAACAGAAGCCTTGCAGAGGGTTCAAACAGAGCACGCATTGAATCCCTGTCTGAATCGTTGTCACCCGAAAGCAGACTAACCATTTTCGTATGGAGCCTTGTCAGCATGGTGTTTAGATTTTTCCGAATAGATGTTCTGATGCTAAAATATCCAAATACCTCATGGTCTATGGAAACATACACGTTTGTGGCTAACGGCTGGTATTGTGTATTACCAGAACCAACAAATGTGGGAGACCCAATTTTTATGAGCTGCCCATTTATGATGCCTTGTATCCCTTGTCCGGAGATTTCCTTAAACTCTTCTACAACTTCTTCTGAAGTCAATGGAATTGATTTAGAGATTATTGTGCTTAGCGGATGTGTTGAATAACTCGTCAATGTTTTAACTCGGCTCAACTGCAATGAATTCAAATATCCTTGAAATTTGATTTCAGGGGCATGACCATGCGTTATGGTACCTGTTTTATCGAATACAATCGTATCAATACCCGCAAGTTTTTCGACTATGTCAGCGTTTTTCAAATACAGTTTATGTCTGCCAAATACTCGCAGCATGTTGCCATAAGTAAATGGAGCAGCGAGCGCCAGGGCGCATGGACAGGCAACCATAAGCACCGAAGTTAATATCAGCCACTTTTGTTCTGGATTATGTACATTCCAGTAGATAAAAGTGACGCATGCGATAAGCAATATAATCCAGGTAAATCTGCGTGCAGCCCGATCGATTATTTTTTGATACTTGCTTTCTGTCGCTTTTTTGAAGACTTCATTATTCCACAAACTTGTGAGATGGCTTTGTGATGTCTCTTTTTCCACAAGCAGCGTCACTACAGTGCCGATTAGCCTTCCTCCGGCGTAAACAAGTTCACCCTTTGTTACTTTAACGGGCCTCGATTCACCGGTTACAAAACTGTAATCGATGTATGCAAATTCGTCCAGCAACGTGCTGTCTGCAGGCACGATTTCCATGTTTCGGATGCGGATCTGATCGCCCCGTTTCAATTCGTAGATCACCACCGGCGTCCACTGATTTTTAACCCTTCGGTTTACGGCTAATGGAAAATATGAAGTGAAATCCCGATCGAACGCCAGACTTTCATACGTCTTGCCCTGAAACCACCGGCCGACCAGAAGAAAGAAAACCAAACCAGTAAAGGAATCAAGATATCCAGGGCCGGTAGCGGAAATGATATCATAACTACTCCGGAGAAATAGTGCGATCAGCCCAGCAGCAATGGGGACATCGATATTAATCTCTCTGTCTTTAAAGCTTCGCCAGGCAGAACGGATATAGTCAAAGCCACTATAGAAGAATACCGGCAACGACAGAGTAAAATTAAGCCATGAAAAAATGCGCATAAGTTGCCGGTCGGAATGATCAAGACCCAGGTATTCCGGAAAACTGAAAAGCATGACATTTCCGAAGCAAAATCCCGCGACTGCAAGTTTCAAGACCAGTTTTCTATCGACTTTTGGTTTCTCTTTTTTTTGCGTGTCGAGGTTGATCTGTGGAGCATAGCCGACCTCACTTAAGCTTGCAGCAATCGTACTCAGTGAGACCTGTACAGGATCAAATTCAATGTCAATTGTTTTTCTGGCAAAGTTTACCCGCGATTTCAATATTCCAGGCGTGATCTTATTAAGGTTTTCAAGCAGCCATATGCACGAAATACAGTGTATACCAGGTATGTAAAATTTAACCTTGGCAAAGTTTTCGGAATCAAATACAATTATCTGTTTTCGAATTTTTTTTTCGTCGAGATATGAATACGCATCCTTGTTTACTTGCTCAATGTGATTACCCGGATTTCTATTCAGCGTATAGTATTCACAAAGGTCATTTGCGTCCAGAATTTCGTAAACCGTTTTGCATCCAAAACAACAGAACGCGTTTCCGTTGCTCCACAACGTTTCCTCACAGGATTGCCCACAGTGAAAGCATTTTAAGTCGCTATCGACCTGGATCTCGTTCATAATTTCAGGCATCGACTGATTCATTTTTTAACGAACTGGTCCAGATGAGACTGTCTGTGTGATTTGCGACATCCTCTGCAACACTTCCGTTGAGGAGATGCGTAATACCTTTTCGTCCATGTGTTCCCATGGCAATAATATCCCCTTTCATGAATCGATCGAATTCGATGATACCATCTTCCTCATTGGGGTGGTTGAAAATATTGAGTGTAAAGTTCTTTAGCGAGAAGTACTTCGCAAATTCCTGTAAGCGTTGGCGGGTAATGACATCCGATGTGAAGTTGATTGGCGTATTGATCCAGACCACATGTAAAGTAGCTTTGAAGAAACTCTGTAACGCCTGAACCTTTTCGACCAAATCTGATTGGTTTTCTGTTTCGAGTGAATTTGGGAAGATGATATTTCTAACGTCTCCTTTGTTGTAACCCTTAATAACAATAACAGGTACAGGCGAATTGCGGATCATTTTTTCTGCGTTTGACCCGACTACATATTCGCGAAGGCCGCTGGCGCCATGAGAGCCCATAATTACAAGATCAATGGATTCGGTTTTTATAATATCCAACAGCATCTTTGGGGGCGATCCAAATTCCACTTCCCAGGATACCTTAATCCCGTCGTTTTCGTATTTGTCTATCAGCTTCTTGAACTGGCTTGCAGCTTTATCGCGAAGCTCTTTCAATAGCTCCTCTTCAAAATTGAGAACAGGCATCAGAAGTGTATCGTGCAATACTGGTAGTTCAACGACGTGGACGAGCCTGATCGTTCCTTTTGAGCGTTTGGCAACGTCTAATGCAAATCGATACGCACTTATAGCCGGTTTCGAAAAGTCGAAGGGAACAAGTATTTTTTTCATATAGCGAAATTTTAATCATTCAAAAATAGACACTGTCAATCTGGCCTTGTTTGACCCTAATCATCGTAAAATATGATTTATGTCAGGTCATTTTTGTGGTACGCGAAGGGTAATGTGAAGATTTTCGGGGGGAATCGGAAATTGTGGTAACGGGTTTTGGGCGGGTATACAGGGAAGATTGATCGCTAGTAATTTGCCTGCGAATTGATAATTTACAGACTACTTCCGAATCCTTTAGGTTAAATAACACCTTGCGCATGAATGTAAGAGTAAAATTCCTGGGTGGGACAGAAACGGTTACTGGTTCCAGATTTCTTCTTGATATTGGAGACTTCAGGCTTTTGTTTGATTGTGGGCTTTTTCAAGGTCTAAAGGAACTGAGGCTGAGAAATTGGGAAGTCTTTCCCGTGGATCCGGCAACGATACATGCAGTGGTCATTAGTCATGCTCACATCGACCATACAGGTTATCTGCCCAAGCTGGTTAAGGAAGGCTTCAAAGGACCAATCTACTGCACGCAACCCTCCTCGGACTTAATGGAATTGATGCTACTGGATTCGGCCAAGCTACAGGAAGAGGAAGCGGCCTTTGCAAATTCCCGCGGTTATTCTAAACATGCCAACCCATTACCTCTTTACACCACGCAAGATGCCCAAAAAGTCTTTACGTTGATAAAGACCTACCGATTTGATGAAAAAATTCAAATTAGTGAGAAAATAGAATTTATCTTCAGGGATGCCGGACATCTGTTGGGGGCTGCCATTACAGAACTGTTTATCAAAGGTGATAAACAAACAAAAAAAATTGTCTTTTCGGGCGACCTCGGCCGAAGCAATGACATAATCCTCAATGCACCAGCAATTATTACGCAGGCTGATGTTCTTTTTGTTGAATCTACCTACGGTAACAAAGACAATCCCGTCGGAAATCCGGCAGAAGAGCTGGCAAGGGTGGTCAACGAAACGTTCAATAATAATGGTGTGCTTTTGATCCCTGCATTTGCTGTCGGACGCACTCAAGTCCTGCTCTACTACTTACACTTGCTAATGCAGGACGACAAAGTTCCTGATGTACCGGTGTACATCGATAGTCCGATGGCGACATCTGCCACTTATCTTTACTATAAGTTTCCTCAGTATCATAAAGTGAAATTCAATCAAACCGAGTTCGCGAGGCAATTGGAGACAAACATGCTGGTGTTTGTAAAAAATTCGAAACACTCTAAAACACTAAATGAAATAAAAAGAAACGCAATCATTATTTCTGCAAGTGGGATGATGACCGGCGGGCGAATTTTACATCACATGTACCATCGGCTTCGGAACAAACAGGATACCTTATTAATTGCCGGGTATCAGCCAGCTGGTACCCGTGGTCGGAGACTTGTAGATAAAGAGCCAACGATTCGAATTTTCGGAGAGGAAGTACCTGTTAACTGCAGGATTGAAAATATGACTTGCTTCTCTGGTCACGCTGATCGAGAAGAACTATTTGCATGGTTTAAAAACTTTACAGATAAACCTAAAATGACGTTCACGGTACACGGAGAGGATCCTAACCTTTCTATTTACGCCCAGGCTATCCGTGAACGCATGAATTGGAATGTCATTGTACCTCAATATTTTGAATCTATAGAGCTGTTCAATGGCATATAACTTCGCAGACTGCCCGCCGTGGCGGCATACTCGACTGCGAAACCATGATCAGCAAGCCTTTGCCGGATGCCAAAACATATGTCCTTGTCCAAATTGTTTCTAGGATCTGGTTTGAATAAAATTTTGGCAGTCGTCCTGTGCCTTTCATTTCCAATCCGCCAAATCTTACCTCGCCCAGCAGGTTGTTCGGAAGCGTTAACAAAATTCGAAAACAAGCATGAAAGCGATATACCGTGAAGAAATATCTTGAACGAATTTTTCAGGGCTACTCGTGAAAAACCAAAACCGGATAGGACGCAATTTCGCTAATGATCTTTATAACGCTTTTATGAAAGATTTCCTGTATGAAATTGCGATGCGTCGTACAAAGAGCAAGGACATCTTTTTGATTTCGCTGAATGTAGCTATGGATACTTGGGGCAATTTCTGCCGATCGGATGGAATCGAAATTGATGGTTATATCAGCTTCCTTCCATTGTTCGGAAATAATAAATTGAAGTTCTTTCATTTCATCGAGTGCATCCTGGCTTATTGCCTCTTCATTTACTTGCAATACGGTCAACTCACATTGAAGGCTTTTTATCCAGGGTTGTAGTTGCTTAAGCGGCAGCTTGCGTTCGGCAAGATAGTTATAGGCATAAACAACACTTCGGATTTCACTATAAATGGAATCCATGGGCACCAACATCACCGGTATTTTACTTCTGCGAATAGCGTTATAGGTATTGCTTCCCCTGAAGAATTCCATTAGATTTTCCACGCCATGAGTACCCATTACAATCATTGAATAGTCATCACCCCGATGAGCAATTGCATCGCTCAATAGACTGCCGGATTGAAGGATCTCTGTGTCGCAGGAAATCTTGAAGAACGAGCGAACTTCTTTGCCAAGTTCTTCTAACCTTTCAGCAACGGCGTTGAGCACCAATTCGTTTTCGGCAGCCAATACCGGTGAACTGGATGGCTGGATATTCAGTAACGTAAGCGCAGATCCACTGGCTTTTGCAAGTTTTGCTGCATAAGCGATACCATTTTGCGCAGTATCTGAAAAATCGATGGGGCAGAGAATTTTTTTCATGGTATTTTTTATTTTT
>JAICGJ010000141.1 GCA_025923195.1 Chryseolinea sp. | reverse complement strand
TTCCCGAAATCCGTGTGGTGGCGGTGAATGAGGAAGTGTTGAAGTGTTGAAGTTCTAAGTGTTGAAGTTGCAGGCTATCCGATTGGTTCCGTAAAGAAGACAAGCAGCAACATACCTTGCCGGTCGTGAGATTACGTTGCCTAATCAGCTCACCTTAGTCACACGAGTATTCCTATATGTGCGATCGGCTGCGAGAAACTTCAACACTTAGAACTTAAACACTTAAACACTTTAACACCTAAACACTTAAACACTTTATAAAATCCGCTTCAACCTTCTCCATCTGCCTCAGATGCCTCTGTGCGTGCAACGCGAGGAAATATACATATTGATATACATCAAGCTTGCCGAGATTATTAACTGCCAGGGTAGTCTGGTGCAAAGTGCCTTCACCTTTGGGTAGGAAATCCAAAGTGATCAGACACTTGTCGAGTTGGTTCCTGATCTCACGTCTCACCTCATGCGGACCGCTTCGACCGGTAGGCTGATGGTGCTCAGGACGTTGCCACGGAAATGCATCAGGCTGTGCAACTTGTAGCAGTGCTTCGCTCCCAATAGAATAGTTCTCCGGAATTTCAAATGATCCTGAAGTTGCCGCACTCTTTTGCAAAGCCCTTATACGGCCCTTATCAATAATGATAAGCAAGAAATGGTTGGTAAGCATAATGTGTTCCAGAACTTCGTTCACACTCCATCCTCCTGAGGAGGGTTTGTGACAGCGCAACGTTTGATCTTTGTCGAACCATTCATCCACGACAGCGAATGTGCGGATGAGTTCGCGTTTAAGGTTAATTAGTGTGTGTTCGAGAGGCATAAAATTCAATTTCAATAGTTAATAAAAAAGCCCGGGTGTTGGCCCGGGCTTCCGTATCGTAAGTAAGTTTTACTTCATCCTACAAACATCGTAATTTCCCGGGCGCATAATTTCCACTTCACATCCTGGCGAAGGCGAATCATTGCTGCGATATGGTTTGCTGATGTTTTCATTAAGACAAAGGTAAAAGAATTTTTTTATTGTAATAGCGACCACAGGAAAAAAGTGTTTAAGTATTTAAGTGTTTATGTGTTTAAGTTCCTGGCTCCCGCGTGATATTAAACAAATGAAAGTATTCAGATCTCGATTCATAATAAGAAATCAGCCACTTAGAAGTGTTTAAGTACTTCAGTGATTAAGTGTTTATGTTCCTGGCCGCACTTAAAAGTGTTTAAGTTTTTAAGTGTTTATGTGTTTAAGTTCCTGGCTCCCGCGTGATATTAACAAATGAAAGTATTCAGATCTCGATTCATAATAAGATATCAGCCACTTAGAAGTGTTTAAGTACTTCAGTGTTTAAGTGTTTATGTTCCTGGCTGCCGCGTGATAACTAAAAAAAATGAAGTATTCAGATCTTGCTTCGTCACGGGATATCAGACACTTAATCACTTAAACACCTGAACACTTAAGCACCTTCATAAGTCCAATTCCGACCACCTTTGTCCGCTGAAGAACAAGGCATGTTGCATGACGCTGCAATCACAAGTTTTTGATGGTCTTTTTAAGTGGCATAGTGTTGGCAATTAAGAGGTCACAATAGGCAAACACTTTTTATTTATGATTGGAAGCTTCTTTACTTCTGCGATCCGACACCTGCTAAAGAACAGTTCGTACACACTGTTGAACATTGGTGGGCTGTCTATTGGATTAGCCTGTTTTACCCTTATCGGCCTTTGGGTAAAGGACGAAGTAAGCTATGATCTCTTTCACAATAAAGCAGATCGAATTTATCGTATTGCGGGAACCTTCACGGATGAATCGGGACAGTTCGATCAGGCCGTAACGTGTATTCCGCTGGCACCTGCATTGGTGAATGATTTACCTGAAGTTGAAAACGCGTTGCGGATTGATACGAATGACGCCATCGTGAAGCAAGGAGATAAACAATTTTCAGAAAATTATATTTTGGGTGTCGATCCTTCATTCTTTGATCTATTCAGCTTTAAGCTGTTAAAGGGTAATGCAGCCACGGCGTTAGCAGAACCATATAATATCATATTGAGCGAAAGCATGGCAAAAAAATACTTCGGAGAAAAAGATCCGCTAGGTGAATCTTTAAGAATATTTCAATATGACCCGGATGGACAGGGTGCGGAGTTTAAGGTCACCGGCGTGATTGAGGATTGCCCGCATAACTCGCATTTTCGCTACAACTTTCTGTTTTCGCTTAAAACTATTGAAGCCGTCAACCCTAATGCGTTTGGCTATGATGGCTGGTTTAACAACAGTTACTATACATACGTCCTGTTAAAACCTGAAGCTTCGCCGGAGCAGCTAAAAACCAAGCTATCCACTTTTTTGGAAAAGTATATTGGGAATGACATGAAGAAAAATAAAGTATACTGGTCTTATTTTCTGCAGCCACTCAGCGACATACATCTTAAATCCCAATTGCGTTATGAGATCATGGCAACCAGCAGCATTGCCTACGTGACGGTCTTCGGGACCATCGGCTTCACTGTACTTCTGTTAGCCTGTATCAACTACATCAACCTGACTACTGCATACGCTGGCGACCGGTTTAAGGAAGTCGGCGTCAGGAAAGTGATGGGCGCTTATAAAAATCAATTGGTTGGGCAATACCTGATTGAATCCTGGATCCTTGCACTGTCCTCTCTCGCCATTTCGGTTGCCTGGATTGAGCTAGCCAGGCCGTTGTTCGAAAGTCTTACTGGAAAAGAAGTCATGGGATTGTACCGGGTGCAGACCGTCTTTGCGTTGGTTACCATAGCTTCAGGTGTTGGATTGCTTTCCGGAATATATCCTTCCCTCGTTCTCTCTTCTTTTAAAACTGTTAACGTATTGAAAGGCCAGTTTACTTCTGGAACCACCGGAGTCTGGTTACGGAAAAGTCTTGTGGTGTTTCAGTATTCCATTACCATTGTCCTGATTGTTAGTATTCTCGTCACGCAGATGCAACTCAGGTTTATCAGACAAAAAGATCTTGGGTATAACGAAGAAAATCTGCTCATCCTCAGTGTCAATGGAAGCCGCGAAGTAAATAGAGGTTATCAAGCTTTTAAAAATGCACTTTTGACCAATCCCAGTATTACAGGCATGGCTACCTCAAGTTCAATGATTGCAGGAGGGCTGGGAAATTCGATAGCAACCATTGAAGACGCTTCCGGCAAGAAAATAAACGGCACGATATTCATGAATGGTGTCGACGGCGATTACCTGGAAACGTTTGGGATGAAACTTATCGCCGGAAGAAACTTTGTCAAAGGCAGCCGGGCCGATTCGTTGGGATTTATTGTAAACGAAACAACGACCCGGAGTTATGGATATCGTGATCCTGCTGACGCTATTGGGAAAGAGCTTGCCTTCGGTGAACAGAAAGGCCAGATCATCGGTGTGGTGAGTGATTTTCATTACAACACGCTTCATAAAAAGATTGAACCCACCACCATGCATTTATGGAGAGGCGGTTTTTCCCGTATCGCTGTTCGCATGAACGATGTCACTCAAGGCGTTGACGTTGTAACCGAAGCCTGGAAAAAACATTTCCCCAACAGTGTGCTGGAATACTCTTTTGCAGAAGAGCGGATTGAAAGTCTGTATCAGTCAGAACAGCGGTTCTCCAAAATTTTTGCGATTTTTGCAGTCCTCTCACTAGCGATTGCCTGCCTCGGCCTTTTTGCTTTAGTGTCCTATTCCGTAAAGATTAGGACCAAGGAAATTGGTATCCGAAAGGTTCTGGGTGCATCGGTCACTGGGATCGTTGCCATGCTATCGCGAGAATTTGTTGTGCTGGTTCTCATTGCGTGTTTCATTGCGATTCCCGCGGGCTACTATTTTATGCAACAATGGCTTCAAGGGTTTGTGTACAGGGTTGACATTGGGCCCGAGACTTTTCTTATCGCCGGTGCCATTGCCATATTGATAGCCATGGCAACTGTCAGCCTGAAATCGGTAAGATCTGCGCTCGCCAACCCTGTTAACTCATTGCGAAACGAATGACATTAGCGTTCCATTAAGTCTCTTACCACAGAGATTCTGTGTTAAAATCCAATAGTATTTAAGTTATTAATTTTGTTCCTAAGGCGGGTTCATGCCAGCCTGTAAAGAGAAGCAGTTCCGTTGTTAAAATGGTGCTTCTCCAGGAATTTCGAGGTGTCACTGTGTTTCTGCAAGTGCAAAACGAAGACAGGAACTTCAACATTTCGAACCCCAACACTTCAATACCCTCAATCATACATTCCAATATGCCGATAAATCTTCAATGAACAATCCTTTTCTCTTCGCCAGATACGGAGATCTTTTCCAGTGTTAACACCCGAAAGCTCTCCGTTCCGCCAATTGGCTATATGACTTGCATATTCAATAACATAACTGCCCAAGTCGTCGATGCGATCATTGCGAATATCAAGCTTCTCGAAAATGGGAAGCTCTTTCGCATGGGCATCCAAAAATTTATTCAACGCAGATTTGCCCTCATAAATCCGATTACGGCTATAAAGAAACATACCATCGTCCGCATAAAATTGCGACCATATTTTCGCGTCATGTTGAGAAACAGCGGCCTCCATAAGTCTGTTCAGTCCCGCCAATTCAAATCTAATACTGTTATTAATGGGTAGGTGAGCCTGTAACGCTACATCGACTTGAGGTATTCCGTCAAACCTGAATTGATCCTCAATCTCCAAAGGATGATCATAGTTCCAGGCCTCAGTTATGAGCGCCAGTTCACCATCTTCTGATTTCTCCCAAATATCAAGATACTTTCCGGTCACCTCATGGTCTCTGACTGTGCTATTGGATCTTATTTTCATCCTAAACGTTCCGACCTCTGTAATGACAGAACCAAGAGCCAGGATTTCCTTTTCTTCCCTGCTGAATTCATAAACATCAAACCGCTCCAGGAAAGCTTTAAAGTATATCTGTACGTTGTTTTTTCCTATAATGGTTTTCTGAAATTCCGGCATCAAGCGGATATTTTCAGAATAATAGCTTTGAGTCAATACAGGTTTTTTCTGGATCAGACCTGTCGTACACTCGGATCTGAATTTTTTTAAATGAGCAATAGATTTCTCATCTGCCTTTGTATCCGATTGGCCAAAAGTATTGGTGACCGTTATGCAAACAACAAAAATGCAGTATCCAATTGACTCAAGGTTCTTGCGGTGAAGAGTGAATTTGGTTTGTCTCATCCAATATTAAATTTGTCGATCTTAAAATCAATTTCTCAGGAAATCGTTTGGTGGTGAAATTCGCGGCATCATTGTTTTAACTCATCAAATACGAGATGGCGGTTAAAGAATGGCAACATATTGGCTTCAACCCTCCCATGCTCGATCCAGTTTTTGTCATAAGGCCCTCCGTTGTATTCTTCTGCAACATGTTCTATACCCAACTGGTCCAGTAAACGTGTAAACACCTGGTTGGAATACACATGGCTTTGAGTGGTATCATATCTTCCCCAGTCAAAGGCGATACCCCGCATTCTCCTCAGATTGTCTGCGTACGTTCGGAGGAGCTCGTCGAGATGGAACTGGGATTCAAGCTTCTTTAAATTCTCCGCAATGAATTTTGGCTCTCCGTTTTCAAGCTCAACAATGAAATCACAATAGAAAGGTGGCCGGTCCGGATTAGGTAAATAGCCCTGTGACATTGCGACAAAGCCGGGCGCATAGTGATCACCCCATAAATCGGAGAAGCTTTTAGCCTTATGAAGACGTTTCCAATCGACCATGTCTCGCGTCGGCATAAGTCCGGAACCCGTTGCGACCGGGTGCAACGCATAGACCACACTAAACAAATCAGGATAGAGCATTGCGAATTTCAGTGCACCGTATGCCCCGAGGAACTCACCTGCCAACCCACGACTATTCCGATGGCGTATCGTGCGAAAATGACTGTCAACGTACGGCAGTACTTCCTCAATTGTGTAGTCTAGCCACTTTCCGCTGGTGGGCGAGTTTTCAAACCAGCTGCCCATGGTGGGACTGCTATAGTTTGCCGCTACCAGAATGAATTCGTTAATGACACCGTTAGTGATCGCTCGATCAAGAAGTGGTTTTGCAACATTGCCTTCTTCAAACATACGGTCGTTGCTCCAGTTGATCGAATGGAAGTAATAAATGACAGGATAGGATTTTCCGCTCGTGTTATATCCTGGTGGAAGATAGACGGAAATACTTCGTTTAAGATCAATGCCAATGAGATTGTCCTTTAAAATCTCCGAGACCAGGTATTCGGTTACCAATGTCCCAGGCTTAGTCAGTTGGGATGCTGAGCGCGACCTTGACGTTGCATCTCTTGCAGCGGGCTGGCAAAAAGAAAACAAGGGTAGCCCAACAGTGATGGTAAGGCATAAAGCAAATAATTTTGCGAGCGTCATAGCAGATCGATTATGGCCGAAATAATAAAGACCACAACGTTCTGGAAAATCTGAATGACAACTGGCAGGAAATAATTGATGAAACGCACCGGAAGGTGTTTAAGTGTTTAGGTGTTTTTGTACGTAAGTTGCTGTGTCGACCGCTACACGCTGCTTAAAAAACGTTGAGAAAGACTGCTCCCGTGGCTCGGAAAAACTTCAACACTTCGCACTTCAACACTTTACTTGCCTTGCAGCGCAATTTCTTCTAAGGCCTCTGGTATCCTGTCGAAGTCGTTGGATTTATCAAAGAAGTAATTTGCTCCAAAGGCGAAACACCGTGTGCGGTACTGCGGGTCAGAAAGATTAGTAAGCATGATGATCTTCATTTGGGGATATCGCTTGCGAAGTGCGATTAATAAATCTATCCCATTAAATTGGGACATGTCTTCTGCCAGGTGAATGTCGAGAATGACGACATTTGGACCCTGCTTATGGATCAGGCTCAGCGCAGAAACAGCATTGCTGGCAGTTCCCAGGAACTCAACGTTCTCCATGTCGGTCAATATGGACTTAAGTCTTTGGGTTATTATAGGCGAATCGTCTACAGTGACTATTTTTAGGCGTTGGGGAAAATTTGGTTTGGCCATTTGCGCGTGGTTGATGATACAAAGGTCTATATAGAGGGCCAGCCGCTATATAGGATGAAACATGAAAGCGCTGTCATGGTTTGCCCTACAGCCGATCAAGCGAGGTGATTGTCTATCGCATAACGGGTCAGTTCCGCATTGTTGTTAAGGCTAAGTTTCTCCAAAAGCCTTGTCCTATAAGTACTTATCGTGTTTACGCTTAGCGACAATTCATCTGCCACTTCTGAGACCGTTTTTCCGGACGCGATAAGATGGAGGACCTGCATTTCCCTGTCCGACAAAAGTTCGTGCGCTGATTGTCTGCCGTCCCCTCCAATCGTTTGCGCCAATTTTTCGGCAACGCTGGCTGTGATGTACTTCCGACCTGACATTACTTTATGAACAGCGACCAGCAACTCTTCAGTCGCACTTTCCTTATTTACAAACCCCGACGCTCCGGCTTTTAAGACCCTTACAGCGTATTGATCTTCAGAATGCATACTGAGCATGAGTATTGGAGACCTGATTCCCTCTGATCTTATCTGCTTCAAGGTTTCGATACCATTCCTGCCAGGCATGGAAATATCAAGCAAGATCACATCCCAATTCTCACGCCTCACCTCATCGAGCGCTTCATTGCTGTTGGCTACTTCCTTAATTTTTGCCGACGGGAATTCCTCACAAAGGATCTGCGTCAATCCTCTGCGTACAATAGCGTGGTCATCTGCAATCAGAAACTTCATGATTGGATGGTTCTATTTCCTTCCGACACAGGCACTTTTAAGATAATAGTGGTGCCACTTTGTTTCCCGCTCTCGATTGTAAGTTCGCCGTGGAACAGGTGAGCTCTTTCTCTCATGCCGATGAGACCCAATGACTTTTTTGCCTTCGCTTCCTCCATGCTGAAACCTACACCATTGTCTTTAACGATAAGCCTGACATATTGGTCCGATTTCGACAACGAACTTTCCACCAATGTCGCGCTTGCGTGCCTTGCCACATTGGTAAGCGCCTCCTGATAAACGCGAAAGATATTCGTCGACAGATTCTTTTCAAGGTTAAAAAATCCATCGTCACTATGAAATTCTGTATTTATACCCGTTCGCCTTTCAAATTCCTGGCACTGCCATTCGAGCGCCGGCACTAGTCCGAGATCGTCTAAGACTCCTGGTCTCAGTTCTGAAGATATGCGTCTAACCGTCTTCACAGTTTCATCAATCAGAGAGATCATAGCCGATAATTTTTCATGAATATTCCTGTCGGCTCCATTTAATTTTTTGCCGATCCAGGATGCATCCATTTTAAGTCCGGTTAGCTGCTGGCCAAGTTCGTCATGAATCTCACGTGCAATCCTCTTTCTTTCTTCTTCGCGGATATCCTGCAAGTGAGCCGTCAGCTTGCGTATCTCTTCAGTGCGCTCCCGCATCTCCCTTTCCGATTTAACGCGGTCGGTGATATCAATTCCCATGCCCATGAGGTAGTCCATTCCATCCAAGCTAGCCCTGCAACCATTGAAATAATACGCGATTCTTGATCGATCCTTTGTGCTAAAGTACGCCTGCACTTCTGCATATCCGAGTTCAAAAACAGTGCTTATCTTGCGCGCAACGATTTCTTTCTCAGCTCCTTCGAAAAAATCCAGCGGGTGCATTTTGCTAATCTCCTCTGAGGAATATCCGGTGACTTCTTCAAAATTTTTGTTCCATCGGAGGAATTTGCCCGTACGATCGTATAGGTAAAATATCCCAGGCAGGCTATTGATGATGGACTCCAGTTGTCGGTTGGCTAGAATAACCTTTTGCTCGCTTTCCACGCGCAGCGATACATCGTCGAAATTGCAGACGATTGCATTTATGTATTCGTGGTGAAGGAGATTCGTATACGTACCCTCAAGCCAAATGTAATGGCCGCTTTTATGTCTGAACCTCCTGCTTCGGTAAACGCATAATCCAGGCTCGGCCAGCAATTTTCTGAACAGGATGGAATCTTCTTCCCTGTCATCGGGATGTACAAGCATTTGCCGATCGAGATCACGGATTTCCTGATGCGAATACCCGGTGATCTTCTCTGTCGAAGGACTTTGATAGATAACTTGACCCGTTGCGTCCAACAGGACAATAGCGTCGGAGCTTTTTTCAATAAGGGACCGATAATATTTTTCGCTCGTTGCAAGCTGAATGGTTTTTTCCTTCACGAGCCGTTTAAGCACAAAGGGTCGTTTTGCGAGCGACAGTGCAAAGAAGCCACCGGTGATAGAAAGTGCTAAGCCGAATAGCGAAAAAATCATGGCGTCATAATAATTTTTGTTGTCGCGGCGCGTCACATACAATTTCCACTCGCCATTAGGAACCTGTATCGAAACAGACTCGCTGCGTTCAAAGGCGGAAGGGTTCGCCAGAAAAAATTCTTCGCGCCCTGTGACGGGATTTACCTTCGACAATTTATAAGCGAAGGCATCACTTCTGATAGTATGTATTCCCGCTGCCTTCAAAAGTGTTTCCAACCTTATCAACACAACTGAAAATCCCTGGAACTCCCCTTTCCTGAAAATCGGAAGTCTCCCAACGACCGCTACTCCTCCTTGCCTTAATTCAAGAGGACCTGAAAAGAAGAGCTCTTTTTTTTCTATCGCTTTGTAGGCGCCGGCAGCATTGACAGGATTGGCCAGGATATCATACCCAATAGCCTGTTCGTTACCTTCCATGGGATAAACATGCGTGATCGTTCCCCGACTTGTGAGCTCAAGAGCATCAATAAATTTATTGGACTCCAGGATTTCAGCAGCTACGCGGTTGAAATCCTCTGGAACTCCATATTCCTCAACAATAAAGGCGAGGGTTTTTGCTGCTGACAGGCTGTAGCTCAATGCCGTTTTTAATTGGTCTTGGACCGTATTTGTTTCCTGGACAATATCCTGACGTTCGGACTCCTTGCTGATCAGGTAACGCTGATAGGCCGCATATTGCGTCAGGACCATTCCGACAAGAAAAACGACAAGTCCTGCTAAATAAGGTTTTGGAGTTTTGATGAATAAAATATAAGACCTTTTTAGGAAATGTTCTAGCAATGCTATCGGTATAAGGTATAGGGCAATAAGGGCAATAAGGTATAGGGTATAGGGTATAGGGGGTGACAGTGTGTGCTATCATTACAGCTGTAAGTGAAGTTTAGCAGTAGCCTTATACCCTATTCCCATATACCTTATACCCCTACCTTTATACCTCCTTCAATTTTTTCCAATTATTCTACAAACATGAAACATATAACATTACTTTCACGTTTGTAGAACATTGTATGCAAAAGCTCTCTCCTCCTAAATGGGCCGATCGCTTTTTGGAGTGGTATTGCAATCCGAAACTACTGGAAGCGATACAAGGGGATGCATACGAACTCTTTAATCGCACTACCAAGTCCCATAGCAAACGGGTCGCCAACTTCCGGTTCGTCTGGAATGTATTTCGGTTTTTCCGATGGTCCAACATCAAACGTTCACCAACACCATCACCATCTCCGCTTATGATGTACAAAAATTATTTAAAGGTTTTTAGACGTGGTTTTATAAGACAAAAGGGTTATTCATTCCTGAATGTTTTTGGTCTGGCCATTGGAATTGCTTGTTTCATACTTATCAGCTTGTATATCCGTGACGAGTATAGTTTCGACAGGATGCATTCCAAGGCAGACCGTATATACAGGATACACGAAATTTTTGAGGCGGAGGGTGTGGGAGAACGATCTGCAAGCCAGCCTTTCCCGGTAGCCGAGGCGTTGCTAAACGATCATGGATCGCAGATCCTTAAAACCGTACGTTTATTTAACTTCCAGTCCCCTACTCTTGCGTTGTCGACCATCGACAACAAAAAGGAATTCAATGAGACGCGGTTATTCTTTGCGGACTCCACTTTTTTTGATGTATTCGATTTTCCCCTTGTTCAAGGTGACCCCAAGACGGCGCTAACAGTACCGAATACCATTATCCTCACTGAAAGTATGGCGAGAAAATATTTCGAAGATGAAAATCCCATAGGAAAATTCTTGAAGTTTCAAGGGACACAAAATTTCCTTGTGACTGGAGTGCTTGAAGATATACCCAATAATACACACTTCCAATTCGACTTCCTGGCTTCCTTTGCAACCCTTCATGATGTCTATGATCCAAGTGTACCTGAACGGTGGCATTGGTATTGGAATCCCTGCTGGACCTATCTCCTGTTAAAAGATGAACGTGCGGCCACAGAACTACAAGCCGCAATGCCCGCTTTTGTCCAGAAATACTTTCCGGAGTTTGTACGTAATGATGTTTCAATGGAACTCGTGCCCTTAACAGACATTCACCTAAAATCGAATATGGACTACGAGATCCAGCCAAACGGTAGCCTCACAACGGTATTTGTATTCGCTTCAATTGGCATATTTGTTTTGTTGATAGCCAGTATAAACTTCATCAATCTCAGCACAGCGCGTGCGGCCAAGCGCGCTAAAGAAGTAGGGATGCGAAAAACCCTTGGCAGTCAGAAAACACAACTGATAGTTCAATTCTTATTTGAATCGATTCTGCTTTCCCTGCTTTCGGTTGTACTAGCCCTCCTGATGGTAGTCTTAGCGTTGCCATTCTTCAACCTGTTCGCTGAAAAAAATATTGGTTTATTGGTACTGCTTGAGCCATTTTATATTGTTCTTCTCGTTCTGCTTACGCTTGGTGTGGGGATTGTATCAGGGATATACCCGGCCTTCGTTCTTTCGTCGTTCAAGCCCATTACCGCATTAAAGGCAAATGCAAGCCAGGAAAAGGGAGTCCTGTTCAGAAAGGCTTTGGTTGTAGTGCAGTTTACCCTTTCAATTGTCCTGCTTATAGGTACAGGCGTAGCCGTTGACCAGCTTGACATGCTCCAAAACAGTAACACCGGTTTTACGAAGGAGAATGTGATTTTGATACCAATATTAAGATCGCCCATTGCGAAAAATTACATGTCACTGCGAAACGAGATCTTGCGCAATCCAAATGCATTGAGCGTTACTGCAATGGAAGAAGTTCTGGGGGCAAAACACCAGGTTGGCAATTTTCTGTTCGAGGGGATGGAAGCTTCAAGACCCTTCCCCCGGCTTAATATCCGCCATGACTTTGTTAAAACTTTTGATATACCGTTGGTTGCTGGCCGCGATTACTCCGAGGACATCCGCGCGGACGATTCACTCGCTTTAGTAGTAAACGAAACTTTCGTAAGGCAAATGGGTTGGCCTACCAACGAGTCGGCAATCGGCAAGAAATTTGGCGACCGTTCGCTCGGAAGAATTGTTGGCGTCGTAAGGGATTTTAACTTCACGTCGCGGCATCAACCAATTCGTCCATTGGTCTTACGATTGAATACTGCAGATGATGCGTTTCAGGTTATGTTAAAATACATGGCTGTCCGTATCAGTGGTGAAGACGTCGCAGGGACTATTAGCTGGATAGAGCAACAGTGGAAAGCTCAGATGCCAGGATGGCCTTTTGATTATTTCTTTTTGGAGGATGATCTCGAAAAGTTGTACAAGACCGAAAACAAAATGAGCAAAATCACGCTGATTTTTTCAGGGCTTTCTATTCTGGTTGCCTGCCTTGGTCTATTCGGACTTTCCACCTACTCTGCAGAGCAGCGTAAAAAAGAAATGAGTATCCGCAAAGTCTTAGGGGGTTCGGATTCTGAAATTTTCCTGCTGTTTTCCAAGCATTTTTTCAACCTCATATTGATTTCAAATGTTGTGGCATTTCCACTTGCGTATTTGCTGATGAAGGGGTGGCTGGCCAGTTTTGCATATCAGGTGAATATTAATTTCGGCTTGTTTTTACTGGCGGGTTTTGCTGCGGTAGCGATCGCATTTTTAACAGTTTCGTATCAGGCGTTGCGCGCCGCGCACAGTAACCCCGCAGAAATATTAAAGGCTGAATAAATAAAGTGTAAATGCGTTGTAAAAGGTTGCTGTCGAAAGAAAAAATTGTAATCTAAAAATAGCTAACTAGATGAAAGGTAATAATCTGGGTGAACTCGAAGAATTGATCCTGCTGACTGTAGGAATACTATACAAGAAAGCGTATGGCGTGGCGGTTATGGACGAGATCGAAAAACAAACGGGCAGAACCCTCAACATTAGCGCAGTCCATGCCGTTTTACAACGACTGGAGGACAAGGGGCTGGTCATTTCCGAAATGAGCGAACCTACGGGAGAACGCGGGGGCAGAAGAAAGCGTATATTCATACTTACAGCAGCTGGGAAAAAATCGTTAGAAGAGGCGAATGAATTGCGAAATCAATTATTCAATCAAATTCCAAAAATAGCTATGTCTGTGGGTGGGTTAAAGTTTCAGGTTTGACCGTTGCCGCAACGCATAAAATTATGTTAGAAGTCAACCGCGTGTTGCTGCAGGGGGAGAGGTTTTATGTTTCATTATCCGGAACTTTTTTTGCTTAAATCTTTTTCAATTAGGCGTATCTTATAGGGCTAATTTCCCGTTATGCATTCGCAATACTTTAGAATTTCGATGAACGCCAGATCCGCAATAGCAAGCTACCATACCCTTCTTTCCCTCTTAATCCTGTCCTTTTGCCTATTTGTGTCGGCTTGTGACCAGGACGAAGAACCGGGACCAGTTGCCGTTAATGAAGACAATGTTCACGTAAACGACTGGATACTCGAAAACATGGAATTCTGGTATTTGTGGTCAAATGAGCTGCCCGGTGCTCCTAATAAGAATAAGAATCCCGACGACTTTTTCCAGTCCTTGCTGACGGATGATGACCGCTTTTCGTGGATCCAGGAAAACTACCAGGAACTCCTTAATTCCTTGCAAGGTATCAGCAAAGAAGCAGGATTTGAGTACGTCCTTTATAAGGAAGACGGAAACAATAATGTTGTGGCACAGGTACTTTATGTTAAACCAGGATCGCCTGCGGAAACCGCGGGAATTAAACGCGGCGACGCCATCACACACGTCGATGGCCAGCAGTTGAATACATCCAACTATCAGTCGGTGATGCGCAACCTTAGCAATAGCAATTACACAATCACTTATAAACCCTTGTTGCTTGAGGGTGAAACTTTTGATGCAGCTAAAACCACATCATTGTCGACCGTTGTATATATGGAAAACCCCAACTATCTGTCAAAAGTGATAGAGGTAAACGACAAAAAGATCGGTTACTACGTCTATAATTTCTTCTCTCCAGGTACGAACGATGAAGATGAAAAGTACGACGCTGAGATGGATAATATCTTCGCCGGATTTAAGCAAAAAGGTATAACGGACCTGGTATTGGACCTGCGTTTTAACAGTGGAGGCTCAGAAGTGTCAGCTAATAACCTGGGAAGCCTAATCGCTCCCGACCCTGGAAACAAGATCTTCTTCAGAAGGGAATATAACACCAGAGTAGAGCAAGAGATCCTGTCTGACCCCAACACCGGCGCTTCTTTCCTTCAGAGCAAACTGAAATCAAAAGCGGAAAACATCGGCAGCCAACTGTCGGGCCGGGTGTATATTCTTACCGGATCGCGCACTGCTTCTGCCAGCGAACTTATCATTAATGGACTGAGTCCCTATATGGACGTATTCCTCATCGGTGATGTTACCTATGGGAAAAATGTCGGATCCATCTCTATCTATGACGAGGGAGATCCCAGAAATACTTGGGGTATGCAGCCTATAGTTGTCAAAGTGTACAACAGCCTGAATCAATCCGACTACAGTGAAGGCTTTATTCCAGATATCGAAAACAAGGACAATAATCTTTTTATATATCCTCTCGGCGATATGCGCGAAGAGTTGCTAAGCAAGGCCATCGAGCAGATTACCGGCGTGCCAATTGCCGGTCGAAAAGCTACTAAAGAATCCAAGCGCGAAGTTCTTGGCCACTCACTTGACAACAAGAGGCGGAGCTTCACGCTCACTGTTGAAACGCCGGCCGCGATTCTACAATGATGTTAATGCCGCGCAGCATTTCGAACTTCTTTCCAGCCGACGACCCTGCAGCGATATCATCGCCTTTTTTTGTGATCCATTCTTATGCGCTTAGATTTGTGAAAACAAGTTTAATTAATGATATCCGTTGAAGCACTAATTCGTTTCTCCAGGAATTGGGATGAAGCGATGATCCGAAATGACCCTCAGGAGATTAGCAGATTCATGAGCGATGACTGGGTGATTGTTGGAACCGAAGGAGGAATTACGGCGAAGACATCGTTTATTGAATCAATTCGGTCTGGCGACCTTATCCATACGCAAATGGATGCTGACGATTTTCGCGTACGCCTTTATGAAAACACAGGCGTATTAACCAGCCGCGGAACGAGCAGCGGAACCTATAAAGGGCAGCCGTTCAGCTTCTTCGAGTGGTCAACAAGCGTCTTTGTTTGGAAAGACGACACATGGCGTTGCGTGCTCACGATGCTTACTCCCGCGAATAGGCAGTAGATGTTCCGTTAAAAGCTGCTTAAAACCTTTTGACATTCATCGCATTTCAGGACAGATACAACAATGACGAACGCCAATTTGCGGCGAATATGCATTACACTCTATTTTTGACTCTCCCTTTCGCAACCTTTGCGGATTTAATTTCTGGTCGTGAACTTTAATTTGTTTCTCGGAAAAGCATCAGCGCAAGGACCCAAAAAGGTTATACGAAGTGGTGCGCAAATAATAAACTATTTCTTGGATCCGCAGCCTTCGCGATCTTCACGCATTTACTTGGCGATCTTGGCGTGATTCGTATTTAATTTTCTTTCCCCAAAAAGCGCAAAAGCGGTTCGCAGAAGTTATATTCATTTAATGTCGACGCCGGATGTCGAATTACGAATATTGAACTTCGACAGGCTAACAACCTCTGACTAGACATTCATTAACTATTCATATCGCAGCGAATCGACGGGGTTGCTTCGCGCGGATCGAACGGTATGGTAACTGATCGTAAGCAAGGCAATGATCAACG
>JAICGJ010000140.1 GCA_025923195.1 Chryseolinea sp. | reverse complement strand
TCAGCTCCCGCGATTTGTCAAACATCCACTTGGCTTCGTCCCAACTGACGGAGAGGTGCTTGTCGTTAAAAACGGGCGCCGAGCGCCTGCTCTGTTCGAAAACCTTTATAACCTGCTGGTAGATCCACCAGCGCGGCAACATCCACTGCCCTTTGAGATTGGTTGGATATTCACCGTGTTCTCCGACGATAACAACTCCATCCACAGCGAGCTCTTTTCCGCCAAGCGTGACGGCCTCGCCTGCGGTCTTGAAGATCGGAATGTTTTTCGCCTTGCATATTTTCTGACCCAGTTGGCTTTCGTTAAGCTGATGGATATAAACAGACACGACCTCCACGCGTGAAGGCGTGTGAGCCCCCTGCCACCAATAACCGTCCATCAGTTTGCATATGATCCAGTCAGCATGAGATCGTGTAGCAGCCCAGTAGGTTACGAGACAGGCAATACGAACTTTTTTTTGCTGAGGCTGAGGCGCAGCATCTGCTGCAATGCCCGTCAAAGCAGCTAATCCGGCTATACCGGTTATTCCGAGCATTTCACGCCGGGTCAAGCGTGAGTCTAACTCCACGCTTTGATTGATCCGGTCCCTCGCAGCACTTTTGTTTTCTTCATTTGCCATATTTTAAAAATTGCCGGGATTATACTACTGATAAGACATCCTCAAGCTGCGGGGCCAAACGTGAAAATCCAAGTTTTTTTTTGTTCTTTTAGCACCGTTTGCGTAAAGTCTAAATCATTATTAATCTGATGCGCTGAGAACCTGATAGGCCTTTTGCGGGAGAAATCTCCAAGATGACAAATTCACATTCCAGCCATCGCTGGTGCTCGACATATATTTTAAGGCTATCATTTTTGAATGCGCACAGCGCTCACCGTTGTTGCGTTTTGTGGGAGGGCTGGAGCGTTGGTCACCAACAACCGCAGCATTTTAGATAACAGTCCCTGGGCGTACCGGCAACACAAGATGAGATTGTGTGGTCGGATCGGCTGCAGCAGCTGTTGTGGTTAGCGGCCGGAGAATTTCCGATATACAGTCACTCCAGCATTAAAAGCTGTCGATAAAATGTCTTCAGACCTTTGCTTGCATGAAACCGCTTTGAGTGTAGGATAATGTGGTCGCAGAAATAAGAAAGTTCCTAGTTTGTGAAAATAAAAGTTTGCCTTCCCCCTGACTGCGGTTGTTGGTAGATCCGGCGCGCAAAGCAATCGCGCAACACCAACAACGGCGGGAAAAGCTTCTCTCCGTCCTAGGATTTCATCGTCAAGAGATGCAGAAAATATTCTAAGACAATATTGGAATGATGATCTTCTTGAACTCCAGGAAGAATTCAAAGTCATGCTCCTGAACCATTACAATAAAAGTCATTGGGATTTTTACAGTTTCTCAAGGGCGAATTGCTGGCACTGTTGCTGATCCAAAACTAATTTTCGGATGCGCACTCAAAGCTGCTGCAAGTGGAATTTAATTTTTATTGTCTATTGAGTAATTGTATGCTGCAATTAATTTTTGTTATAGCGATCCGGTACTTAGCACGGTTTGACCGGCTGGGTACTGGATATTTGCATCCCCTTCTGCTGTAATAAAAAAACCGGTAGGCTTAAAGGTCGACACTGTTTTCAGTGCGCTTGTAAGCGTACTGGAAAACAAACCACTTGATGTTTTCAACTGTCCAATGTTTTTCCTTCCGTTCTGTTCCGTTTCCATCCACACAATGTATATTTCTTTTGCAGGGGTAAGTCTTTTGGGGTCTGCCAAACGCTTTACATTTAACTCAATGCTGTAGTTGCTGTTTTTATCTTTCTTCACCTTTACTGAACCTTCTGCAGCGGGAACTACCGGTGAAGTTGAAAAATTATACTTAGTAGTACCGCACGACTGTAACACTACAATGGCAAACAATATTGCAAAGGCTGCGTACACATTTGTATATAGCCTTTTGGATTTTATGAGGTTCATTTTTTTATTTTATGATTAATCAAAGGTCACTCAACTCTCGCATTGAAGCCTCACACAATTTTGATAATTAGTTGCCCCAAAATAAAAATTGTAAAATGAGGAAATAGTATGCCGCCTGTCATAAGAACTTTAACTAAAGAAAAGAACAATTGAACAAGCTGGTTGTTTTTTGCCTTCGTCGAAATAAATCAGATTTTTTCAAATGTCAATCCTTTTAAAAATGACTCTTTTCAGCATTTCCTTGTTCTTAGGCTTAATGTTATTTGTTTGGCCGCTGAATACAGCAAGTCTCGTCCTTGGGTGTCTATAAAACAATACAGAATCTGAGTTACGAAAAGTTTTGGCAGCGCGCATGCCAACACGCCTCCGACCTTTGGACCACGTCACCACGTACGTCAGATTTTTTTCTACCCGATGCCTTCAATCAGTATCAAGTGTAGAATCTTATCCACATTGATCAGCAGTAGTTGTTCAACTTGATGTCAGAAGTAATTCGAGAAAGCATCTTCAGTTTGATCATCACAATATTGTCTCTCACAATCATCTGGGCACTTTGATGGCATGAATATCGTCTAAATGAAAAGTAACCTCATGATTATATGACCTTGTTGATAGTCGCAGTCAAAGTGTAATACGATCCACAGAACGTTTGGAGTAAGCATTTGTAAATTTTAAAGTGAGTAAAATAAACAAGAATAGAACAGATAAATTTTATGCTTATGAAAACAATGGGATAGAACAATGGAGCAAAGAAAAGCATTTCCGTTGCGCTGGCGATAACAATAATGCTTTCAATAAGCTCATGCTAAGCTCTTGCTCACGGAAAGTTCCTTTTCTGATCTCTCCAGTTGCACGATCGGCTGAGGGAGCAGTGAAATAAAAAGTGACAACAAATACCAATCACACCATTGATTTAAGTGTCATACGTTTAGTAGATCCGGCAAGACTCACCAGCAGAAAGCGGGTTACATAGTCTGGATGGAAACGGAAAAGAATGGAGTAAAAAATGTCGGGCACTTAAGACATCATTGGGTCTGATGTCTAAAACTTTAAGAGTTCGTTAACAATATTCGACATTTATTTGTTATTCACATTGCTTTGGATACGCTGCAACTCGTACCGCCTACTTTACAGGTTCATCCTGACCGAATTAAGCTTTAGAGATTCAAATCTAAGGACAATGTTTTCGGGAATGCCCATAGGGATGGTTGAGAAAGTGCCTGTCCTTCTGCGAGTGACGGCAAAATAGGTATGCCTTGTAACGTGTTCTTTAATAAGCAACCATTGAGAAATTAATTTCAACTCTTTAAGAATTTATAGGCGACATTAAGGCGGTGAGATTTTTATGAATCTTAGAAAAAAAATAAGTCTTGTTACCCTGCGAAATAAAAAAACCTCGAATACAATCAGTATCCGAGGTTTCCTGAGGTCTCGAGCGGATTCGAACCGCTGTACAAGCTTTTGCAGAGCTCTGCCTAGCCACTCGGCCACGAGACCTTAATTTAATTGTTGCACTTGATCTTGGTTGATCAATTTCGCTGGCTACAAAAATAAATAAATGAACTAGCATTGCAACCGGATAAAAAGAAGGTGACCCCGTTCAGGATCACCTCTCTTTTCCTATATTCTTACGAAGCTTACTCCGCTTTGGGTTCGCCTCCACCAGACATCTTTTCCTTCAATTGGCTTAACGCTTCTAAATCACCTAACGTTGATTTTTCGTTTTGCTGATTGATGGACTGAATTGAACTGCCTTTCGTTTGAACCGGCTTTTTCTTTGCTGCCGCTGCCTGCCTATCGTCTTCCGCCGACCAGATCGCCTTGTGAGACAATACGATTCTGCGGTCATCTTTGGAGAATTCGAGCACTTTGAAATCAAGCGCTTCCCCAACTTCGATCTTTGAGTTGTCCTCCTTAGCAAGGTTCTTGGCTGCACAGAATCCTTCTATACCATAAGGTAATTCCAGCATGGCACCTTTATCATTCTTATTAATAACGGTACACTTATGGATTGATCCCACCGTGAAGATATTTTCGAAAGTATCCCAGGGATTTTCTTCCATATGCTTGTGGCTTAGTGCAAGCCTGCGGTTTGCAGCGTCTAGCTCTAATACTTGTACATCCATCGTTTCACCAACTTTTACAAACTCTGAAGGATGCTTGATCTTCTTTGTCCAGCTCAGGTCAGATACGTGAACAAGCCCGTCAATTCCTTCTTCAAGCTCGATGAACAATCCAAAGTTCGTTAGGTTGCGAACGATACCTTTGTGCTTGGTACCGACAGCATATTTCGTGAGTACGTCTTGCCTTGTCCATGGATCTTCGGTAAGTTGCTTGATGCCTAACGACATTTTGCGTTCTTCGCGATCTAACGTAAGCACTACTGCTTCTACTTCGTCGCCAACTTTCATGAAATCCTGAGGGTTGCGCAAGTGTTGTGACCAGCTCATTTCACTAACGTGAATGAGTCCCTCAACACCGGGCTGAAGCTCGAGGAATGCTCCGTAGTCAGCTACATTTACAATTCTACCTTTAACCTTCGAGCCAATCTGAATTTCAGCAGGTAATGAATCCCAGGGATGAGGAGTAAGTTGTTTCATACCCAGTGAGATTCTCTTCTTGTCGCCGTCGAAGTCAAGAACTACTACTTTAACCGTTTGGTCAAGTTTGAGAACTTCCTCAGGATGATTGATACGTCCCCAGCTGATGTCGGTAATGTGAAGTAATCCGTCAACACCACCCAGGTCAATGAACACACCAAAATTGGTCATGTTCTTGATCACGCCTTCGAGTACCTGACCCTTTTCAAGGTTAGTAAGGATAACAGCTTTTTGCTGCTCGAGGTCTTTTTCGATCAATACCTTGTGGGATACTACAACGTTATCGTTAGTGTAGTTGATCTTTACAACCTTCACTTCGATCGACTTGTTGACATAAATATCAAAATCGCGAATAGGTTTCACATCGATTTGAGAACCTGGAAGGAAAGCTTCGATTCCAAATACGTCTACTATAAGTCCGCCTTTGGTTCTGCGTTTTACAAAACCTTCGATGACTTCATCTTTGTCAAGCGCGGTTTGTACATATTCCCAACCTTTAACAAGCTTGGCCTTTCTGCGGCTAAGCACGAGCTGACCCATCGCGTTCTCACGCTCTTCAATAAACAGGTCAACAACATCTCCGATTTTGAGGTTGGTCATTTCCTTGAATTCAGCCAACGGTACAAGACCATCCGACTTGAATCCAATATTCAGGATGACATCGCGATCGTTGATACCCACAACAGTACCTTTTACAACTTCACCGGTATCCACAGATGTTACGGTGCCGGAATATAATTTCTCCATCTCGGCACGCTTTTCCTTTGAATATCCTTCCCCAAAACCTTTCGATGTAAAAGCTTCAAAGTCAAATTCACCTGGAACTTGCTTTTCATACTTGGCTTTCTTTAACTCGGAAACAGGAATAGCTTCAGTCGCTATTTCTTCTTTTTGGAGGGATTTGATCTCGGCTAACGGATCATCTTCATCGATTTCAATCTTGTCAACCTTTTCTTCTTTGGCTTTTTTGGCGGCGGCCTTAGACTCTTCAGATTCAATGGTTTTTCTGGGCCTTTCGCCTGGTTTATGAACTTTTGCCATTATAAATGCCCTTCAATACATGCGGCAATCGGGCTTTTGCCACAAATTTGGTTTTACATCGTCACGCCCTGGCGTGACCGCTCAAACGAACGGGCTGCAAAGGTAAGAAAAACCTTCGATATGCGCTAGTTTAGCCCTAATAGGAATTTGTTAAGGCAGTGCGCCCGATTTCTACTGGCATTGAATTCGACTGTGGGTCACGCACCCCAATGCCCACGCCCACGATTAACGAATAACGGATAACTAATAACAATTCTGACGTGCCGCCCTCAAGGGATATCCTCAACCTTCAGTGTGCCGGTTGCATAATCTATCAACAGGCGCTGAAACATGAGGTTATATTTAGCGCTCTGAAAGTCGCCTTCTGCTTTCACATACGCTTGGTTCGTAGTGGTTAGTTGGATTATATTCGAAATACCCAAATCGTAACGCTCTTTTTCCATCCTATAGGTTGTTTCGGCCGCCCGAAGCTGCGCTTCAGCCGCTTCATATGCAGTCTTGGCGTCGTTGTAGTTTTGATAAGCTCTCATGACATCGGACTTTACCGTTACCTCTGTGTTCTTAGCCGCAATCTTTGCGTTCTCGTACAAAACTCTTGATTGTGCAGCCTGAGCCCGGCGTTGAAGACCATAAAATATGGGTATGTTCAGGCTGAGCCCGTAACTTAGATTAGTATTATCTTCTCTAAATTGCTGGTCAAACGTTCTGTTTGTCTCGCCATAGATGTAATTATAGCGTGAGCCGTACCGCACTCCTGCGTAAATGTTGGGAAAATACCTCCCCTTAAATGAATAATATCCAAATTGCGCAGCCTTTTTACTATACTCCGCTTGTTTGAGGTCACTTCTTCGGTCATTGGCGATCGTGTGCATTTGATCCACTGAGAGGCTATCGGCCACGAGCTTATTGATGTCCCAATCAACTTCCTCCACCTCAAAAAGAATGGTCGGATCTATTTGAAGGGTTAGCGCCAGGGTTGCTAAATCATTTTTCAGTTTATTTCTTGATCTCACAAGCAAAAGCTCAGCGTTCTTCACTTGGTATTCCTGATTATACAAATCAGCTTCAGCTTTGCTCCCCAACTCAACCTGCGTCTTTATTTGATTGTATTGCACTTGCTGCGTTGAAACATTTTCTTCATCGATCTTAATTAATTCCTGATCAAGCAAGCAAGTCAGGTATTGAAGTGAGATGGCTTGGATTGCATCCTGTGTTGATCTCGCTACCTGGTGTAGCTGTGCTTCATTCTGGTTATTCGCCTGCTTGTAACGGTTGATGCCACCTAATCCGGTAAAAACGGGAAGGTCGGCACTTACGGAGCCATTCACATAATCAATCTTACCATTGACAACCTTACCTTCATTTTGGTTAAATGAATTTCCATCAACTCTGTATGCATCCGCGGCTGCGTATATCTGAGGCCCAAGCTGAAGCAGCGATGAAGTTTTATTCACATTGGTGTATGAAAGTTGATTCTTTTGTTGATTTAAAGTCACGTTGTTTTGAAGGCCAATTTGGATAGCCTCCCTAAACGATAATTTAGCGACCGTGCTATCCTGTGCATAGGAATAGCTGGCAACTTGCAAAAGAAATAAAATGAAGATCCCTCTTTTCATATTTGTTTTAAGTTCTTTCTACTACTGCACCATCTTCCACCACCGCACCATCGGCTACCTGAATGATTCGCTTTCCGTACCGCGCATTTTCCTCTGAGTGCGTTACCTGGATGATGGTGATGCCTTCGTCGTTCAGTTTTCTGAATATTTCCATGATTTGCTTGCCTTGATCGGAATGCAAATTTCCGGTGGGTTCATCTGCCAACAATAATTTCGGCTGTCCAACGATAGCGCGGGCGACACCTACCAATTGCTGCTGACCGCCGCTAAGCTGTTCTGGAAACAAATCTTTCTTCGCCACCATATTGAAACGGTCCAACATTTCTGCCACCATGCTTTTGCGCTGTGCGCCACTTACACCTTTGTATAAAAGTGGAGTCTCTATGTTTTCATAGACCGTGAGCTCATCAATGAGGTGATAGGCCTGAAAAATGAAGCCGATGTAGTTTTTGTGCATGTCGGATTTCTGTTTTTCCTTCATTTTATGCACCGGCTCATCAAAGAAGTAATACTCACCTGCAGATGGCTCGTCGAGCATGCCGATGATGTTCATTAGGGTCGATTTTCCAGCTCCGCTGGGCCCCATAATGGTAACAAATTCGCCTTGTTCTACCTGAAGATTGACACCTTTCAAAACGAAGGTGCGCTGAAAACGTGAATCCACGTACTTGTCGATGTCCTGTAATTTAATCATGATTATTTAGGGTTGTTAACCGATGGTTTTAGCCCTTGGATGGCCATAAAGCCAACAATAATGCCAAGGCCATGGAAGGCTTAGACACCGGTAAATTGTATGGCATGTTAATATGATTCGTCCGCTTGTGCAAATTGGTGTCCGGTTTCGGGCGCAGAGTTGAGATGTCGGAGTCGGTGGGGGAGTGAGTAATGTAAATAGTAAATAGTAAGTAGTAAGTGGTAAGTGGTATTGAATGAATAATGTTAGTAGGTAACGGTGGTAAGTGGGGGTATTTGCTTCGGCCTACTTACTACCGTTTCCTGATTCCTCCTTGGCATTCGCTAATCAAACGCGGTTTGCAAAAGTGCGCCGATTTAAGAATCATTGAATTTAGCATCTTTTCGAGAGTTGCGTATTGAAGTAGGAACGTTTTGGAGAGCTCTTGTGAAATGTATAGGGAATCTTCCGCGACTTCAATCCAATGCTCCGTCTCCAGTAATTCTCCGCCGGCATCGGTAAGTTTGCTGATAAAATAGTTCTGATATCTCCTTTTCCCCCAAGCTTCGGCTATTTGAGCCCCGATAGAGCGGGACGATCTCCTAATCTGATCGGTAAGGGAATACGTCTCCGCCTTTGGGAAGGCCTTGGATAATTCAAATATCTCCCGGGACAACCGTCTTGAAAGTTTATATACTTCCAGATCTCTGAAACCTGCTGCAAATTCCATAATCACACACAACGATTAATCTGATTACTACTTACCACTTACCACTTACCATTTACTACCCACCCAATCTACTCCTCCCATCACCTCGAAAGCTGCTCCTAAAAAATAATGGGATACAAGATCACATCCACCCGGCGGTTCATTTGCATCCCCTGATAGGATTTATTGCTATATACAGGATTCTCCAGTCCCCAGTCTTTGATTGAAATTTTTCTTTCGGAAATATCCCCTCTGTTCAGGATGATCTGTTCAACCGCTTCGCTCCTCATTTTGGAGAGCCACTCATTGTATTCTTTGCCACCAATGGGATCCGTATGACTGATCAGGTGTATGTCGTACTTTTCGAGGAGGTTCGGTATGGAGTCTAGCCAGTCGTAGAGTTCCTCAATTTGGTGGTCATCCACATAGTAGCTTCCACCGCCGAAGAAAATACTCTTCCGGATTTCATCCTGGTATTGTTGAGCATTTGCTGAAAAACCCAACCACAGAAATGTCATACTCACAAACAGCAGCCTGACCATGAACTAAATTTAGAAAAAAGTTTTGAGTCGGTGGGTTTGGACTTCGGATTTTATATGATAGGTGTAAGAATAGAGTTTAATGTTTAAGGTTTAAAGTTTAAAGTTGCGCTCTTTACTCTTGCATCACGCCGTCCTGTGAGGTTCTTCAACTCGAAACCTTAAACCTAAAACCTTAAACTCAACTATGAATTGCTCTCCAGCACTTTAACGAGGTCTTCGAGGGTATTTGCTTCGTGAATGGGCTTGTCTTTTCGCCACCGGTTAATGCGTGGAAACCGGAGGGCGATACCGGATTTATGACGTGTGGATCTGGCTATCCCTTCGAACGCGATTTCAAAAACCAGTTGTGGTTTTACACTTCGGACGGGCCCGAACTTTTCAATTGTGTTTTGCTTGACCCATCGGTCAACAGCTCTGATCTCCTCGTCTGTAAGACCACTATAGGCCTTAGTAAAAGGGACCAGCTGATCACCCTTCCAGACTGCAAACGTATAATCGGTATACAAGTTTGCCCTCCGTCCGTGGCCGCTCATGGCATAGATCATTACGGCATCAATGGTAAAGGGATCAATTTTCCATTTCCACCAATCTCCTCTCCGGCGACCGTCGCGATATGTTGAATCCTTTCGCTTCAGCATAATGCCTTCACTGAACAGTTCGCGCGCCCGCATGCGTTCTTCAGCGAGTCTCTCCCAAGAATCAACGGTGACGGTAGGCGACAGCCTAAGAACGGAGCTTCCTGCAGCGCAAAGTTGTGCTAGTTGCGCCCTTCGTTGTTCCAGCGGCCATTCCCGGACGTCATTGCCCTGCCATTCTAGCAGATCATAAGCAACAAAAGCTACAGGTACCTCCTTCAGCTGTTTTTGACTTAATACCTTTCTGCCAATTCGGGTTTGCAGTTTGTTAAAGGACAGGGGCAGATCATTCTTAAAAGGCAGTATTTCCCCATCGATTGCAGTGCCATCGGGAAGCAAATCAAGCATGACCACAAACTCTGGGTATTTATCGGTAACTAGTTCTTCTCCTCTAGACCACACAAACAGTTCCCTCTTTCGAACAATTACCTGCCCCCGTATACCATCCCATTTCCACTCTGCCTGCCAGTCCTCAATATTTCCGAGCGCGCTCACTTCACTATCCAACGCATAGGCCAGGTAAAATGGATAAGGCCTTGAAAGATCGAGGGAATCTTCCGATAATACCAGTTCCTGGAAATTGCCCGACTCAGGCGACCAGTTGCCCATAAGCCGATGGGCAATTACGTTCTCCTTTACCTCGGCGTGCTTGGAAAGGGCTTTTACCATGAGTTGCTGTGAAACCCCGATTCTAAATCCTCCGGTAATAAGTTTATTGAATACAAATCGTTGCATTGGTTCCAGCCGTTGCCACGCCCATAGAATTTTCTCTTTCTTTTGATCTACTGTCAATGGTTCGAGCGATTTTATGAATTCGATCCACTCGGACAATGTTTGTGACGATGTTTCATCCGGCGGGGGTAATACTAAAGAAATCGTTTCCGCCAGATCGCCGACGACATGATGGGATTCTTCAAACAGCCAGGGCGGTAAGCCGGCAACTTCGCTGGCCCAAAGCCCTAACAACGTAGCATTTACCGAACGCTTGGGTCTTCGGTGCGAGAGCAGAGCGATAGCCCATAGCTTATCCCTATCGTTGGCGTTTTCAAAGTAGGTTACCAGCGCTTTGATCTTATCCAACGTTTTGGTTGTCTGGTCCAACGACGTAAAAAGTTCGGTGAAAAATTTCATGCAACGGTCTCGGTTGTATTGTTCGCCTCCGGATCTGTGCCCTCAATAATTTCGCTTAATTCACCTTCGTATTGCGTTTTTACAATACCTGATTCAATGCCGTTTTCAGCTAACCATTTTGCGAAGATCTCGCTGTACCCGTGGGTGATGTATACGCGTGACGCCCCTGTTTCCCGGATGGCACCGTTTAAATCGTTCCAGTCAGCATGATCCGAAAGGACGAAGCCGCGATCGGCGCCTCGTCGTCGTCTGGCGCCCCGGAGGTTCATCCATCCCGATGCAATACCCAGCGAGTAAGGGTCAAATCTGCGAAGCCACGGTGAGCCTACTGCCGAAGGCGGACAGATTACGAGGGCACCTTCAAAATCCCTGCGTTTCATATCTGGCAAGACTCTTATCGTGCCAGGGAGTGAAATATTTTGTGCTCTCAGAATCGATGTAATGTTGTCCACAGCGCCATGGACAAAAATATTTCCTAGCGCCGCGTCCACGTTTTGAAGTATCCTCTGCGCTTTTCCCAGGGAGTATCCTGAGATCACGGAAACCTTTCCATCCTCCTGATTTTTTTTCCACCATCGATTGATTTCTGAGAAGATTTCCTCTGGAGACCTCCATCTGTAAATGGGTAGTCCGAATGTAGATTCGGAAATAAAGACGTGGCATTTGACCGGTTCGAAGGGTTCCGAAAAGTTGTCTTGCTGCAATTTGTAGTCACCGGAAAAGACCCAGATTTCCCCATTGCATTCTACCCTGATCTGAGCGGATCCAGGTATATGCCCGGCAGGATGGAATGAAAAATGCACGCCGTTAATATCAATCGTTTGGCCGTACGGCAAAGTCTGAAGCTGATTTGACAATTGTAACCTGTGACGGATAACGGGTGCAGCCGATTCGGTACACAGATACTTTTCATGTCCCCATCGCGCATGGTCGGCATGTCCGTGTGTGATCAGGGCACGTTTCACGGGTTTCCATGGATCAAGATAAACATCGGCTTTGCGGCAATAGATGCCTCTATCATTAAACTCCAGCAGGGACATCTCGCGATAGTTTAAACACCATAACAAATAATGTATAATAATGATTTTCTTGGTTAAAGGTTCGATGCCTATCCATATGCGGTGGCTGTCGCGATCCGCTATATGGACGACTCTCATTCGACCCTAACCTACAGGCTGCTGGTTTCAATAGCTCCTCGCATCGACGGCATTAATAGGATTCAATACTAAAAATCCAAACGCGTTACCTTGGCATTTGTTCCTTTTTTCACGACAGACACGATGAGCAGAATTCCATATTCTGAATCTTTATAGTCTTTGTATTCTTCTTTGCCGATCAACAGGTTCGCTGTCCATGGAATATTGTTGGAATGACCACAAATCAAAACTGTTCCTCCGCTGTGACGTGCTAGTATTTCTTCGATGTCATCGGCGCTGAAGGATTCATAAAGTTGAACAGCCAGATCTCTTTGCGAGGCAAGGGGAGCGACAGTCTGGCGAGTTCGCTTAAAATTCGTGGAATAAATTGCGTCGATTTGGCTTTGCTCCAACATTTTTTTCAGCCTTTCGACGCGGGCGATACCTTCCGGTTTCAGACCGGGGTCCTCAGTGCCATCGTTATCCTTTTCCGCGTGTCGCAGCAGAATTAATGTTGTTGGTGGTTCGGGATTGGTGCACCCAATTGCGATGAAAAAATAAAGTAATATAAGAGCTGATTTCATGTATAAGTTTACGGCTAAAAGTTTGAAGTTTGCAGATCGCTCGCTGTTTTGATTGAAGCAGGTACCATAAACCTGAAACTTTAGACTAATGTGAAGAATAGTTCTTATTTTTAACCTCGGCATCTGTCGCATTATGAACGAGAAGGCGTTTATCAGTTTCTTACTGTGGGTTTGTTTTTGTTCTGCAGTTCAGGCTCAGAAAATTGATAGCCTACAGGCGGTTCTGGATACCGCCAAGAACGACCAGCGTGTAAAGACCTTGAATGAGCTTTTTCGAGCTAGCTTACAGCGTGATCCTGTTATGGCACTTGGTTACACGCGTGAGGCCCTCAATCTGGCGACAGAAATCAATGACCAGCGCGGTCTGGCTGCCTCTTATAATAATTTGGGGATCGTTTATCGCAACCAGGGCGCCCTCGACAAAGCCTTAGAGTATTACATTATCTCGCTCAAGATTTATGAGACCCTTCAAAACAAGGAAGGTATCGCCACAACAAAAAACAACATCTCCACTATTTACTCCATAAAAAAGGACTATGGTCAGGCAATGAAGTATTTGGAGGAATCATATAACCTTTTTGTAGAATTGAAGGATGAGCAGAAGATCATTGGTTCGATGAACAACCTGGGAAATCTTAATAGCGAGATTCAGCTTTTTGAAAAGGCTGTGAGCTATTTTTCACAGGCTTCACAGCTCAGTGAGAAACTGGGGGTGAAGTTTGCGGATCCTCTGATAAATCTCGGTAATATCTATTTTAGGCAAGGTAATTATCAGCGTGCTGTGGAGCAATATGAAAAGGGTTTAGCAATAGAAAGAGAAAGCGGTAACCGGCTGGGAGCGTTGAATGCACTTACCAACATCGGCATTACTTATGCGAGGGCTAAGCAACCAGTCCCTGCTCAGCAATACCTTGATGAAGCTGAAAAATTGTGTAGGGAAATGGAAACTCATTCTTTTCTACCATCAATCTACAAGGCATCGGCTGAAAATTTTGCTACGCAAGGCAACTGGAAGGCGGCCTATGACATGCAACAGAAGTATGACGATGCGCGGGAAAAAATGTATGGCGAGGAAAGCACACGAAAGATCGCACAAATGGAAATGGTAATCGATTTTCAAGAGAAGGAAAAGGAATTTGACTTGCTTCGTCAGGAGCGTGAGATCACTAAACTCGAGCTTTACAACAGCCGGCTATTTATCATTCTCATGGTTATGGCGGCGTTCCTTTTAATTGGTGGACTTAACCTTGCCTATCTGTCAAAAAAGAAAATCATAAAACGGAAAAAAGCATCGACCGCCTAGGTGGGTAATCGGTGATCGGTCGGTAATCAGGTAATCGGTAATCGGTATGCTCGAATTCAATGCGTAGGTGGTTCGGTGTAATCGGTAATCGGTATGCTCGAGCCAAATTTGCAGCCGTTGAAATGGTATAAATTACGGCGCATCGGCATGAACGAACTAAATGACAGTGAGAGTTTTGCTCGTGTAACGAATAGTACGATAATCTATTGGGAGCACGCACAAGCTGTAAGCTGTAAGCTTTTTCATTGTCGGCAAGAAAAAAGCCCCGACACATATCAGGGCTTTTCCATTGGGTATCGATGTGATATCTTTCAATCCTTTTTTTCGTCTTTCTTCACTTTCCTGAAGTCTATGTAGCTTAAAGCAGCTACAAATCCTAACAAGACCGCCACAATCGCAATGAAAACGTTAGCACCATCAGCAGTGTATTGCTCAAACATATTTGAAATATTTAAGCATCAAATCTATAATGTTGAGAGGACATCCGGAAAAGATTTCTTGCTAATTATTGAAGGGATAAGACGGCGCTGCTTGTAGTGTTGTCGCCCATTAGGTGCATCATACCGCGTTTTCATATCGCGGAGCGATTACCTTCGTACCGATTACCTGGCTGCCTGATTATTGATTATCACTGATCTACCCGCTCATCTCGAGCATACCGATTACCGATTACTGATTACCGATTAAGTTCACCGTTACTAATAAGGGGATGCATACCGGTTTTCCCACTCGTCCCACTTCACAGATTTATAATGACCCTCTCCAATAAACTGGGCTATCTTGTGAAACTCAGGTGCTTTTCGATAGCCAGCCAGCGGCTGGATTATCTCAAAATTTTCGTTCAAAAAGACGACGGTTGGATAACTAAGCTGATTATTCAAGAGCGCAGCCGCTAATTGATGATAGCCTTTAGCCCCACTGGGTACGAACTTAAAAGTGGTGCCATTAAACACGACATCCTCCTTTTGTTCCGCATCAAATTTTACCGCATAAAATTTTTCATTCAACAGTCTGGCTACCTGCGGATCATTAAACGTATTCTTGTCCATCACTTTACACCACCCGCACCAGTCTGTATAAACATCAATGAAAACAGGACGTTTTTCCGTTTTAGACTTTTTGACAGCGTCTTCAAAAGTGATCCACCTTACTGCTCCCTCAGGCGCAGGCTGATCAATCAAGCTCATTGCAGTGATCACTAAGAAAGCTGCAGAAACGCTTAGTATGATCCATACTTTCTTCATAAATATTGTATTTGGTCAATCATCTGAATCAACAAATTTACGCACAAAAGAGGTCCTGCGTAGTTCAATCTTTTCCCATTTACTACGTGTAACCCTTTCGGTTAACTGCGGTATTAGTTGTACGAAAGTTAAAATGCTATGTTCGCGATTGAACACTCAAGTGATTAAAAACTCGTTCTGAGGTCGAAAAAGGAGCTTTTTGACCAATGGCACGCGTTTGGAACCAGGAAAGATATATGATCAACAAGTTTACACATAAAGAACTTACACTGCTAATAGGCGTAATCGTTGCAGTGATTGTAGTCTTTACCTTGTGGATCCGCCAGCCCTTGAACCTGGTCCCTGGAACGACAAAAACGTCAGGCCTCCCCAGCATTCAGATACTAAAGAAGAGTGTGATCAAAAATTATGTTAGCGGTTTCGAGAAGCTTCTTTCAGGTCGAAGTAATCCCTATTTAAATTAAACACCAGTGAAAATCTGTTCCTGGAAGTTGAGGTGATTCGATCTGTTGAAATAGGAATTTCATAACCGTAAAACAGATCGGCGAAGCCAAGTATTGAAATACCTACTTTTGGAGTTGTTACCCAAGCGGTCCGATCGATATTTTCACTCCCATAATTCTGGTCGATGAAATAGGTAACATCCAGAGATGCCCCGAACATGCCGGCGGTAAATTCATAACCTAATTTTGGCCCGATTAGAAAATTGCTATCATCAACGAAAATGTCAACAGTACAGTAAGGGCCTTTCGACATCAGTGTCAGAGGGTGTTTATAT
>JAICGJ010000139.1 GCA_025923195.1 Chryseolinea sp. | reverse complement strand
TCCTTTGGTGCTGAGATAACGTTGAGAAAAGTGTGGGGGTTTGGTGACATGAGCATACTTTTTCAGGAGGATCCATCCTTTGAATATATCGCACAACCCAATCAAAATAAGGTTCGCTTCGGGAACACCGTCTTCTATAACGAGTATTCTATGAGGTCTCAGCCCCTTCACGAGGAGGACGAGTGTATTGTACTTGGGTTTGGTGATTCAGTGATCAACGGAGGAACGTTGACGGATCAAGACAGTCTGGCAACAACAATTGTTGAAAAACAACTGCAGGATCAGGTTAGCAATAGGGTCAGATTTTTGAATATAAGTGCCGGCAGCTGGGGTCCGGATAATTGTGCAGCCTATCTAAATAAATACGGATCATTCAACGCGAAAATGATAATCCTGTTTGTCAGCAGCCATGATGCTTATGATAACATGACCTATGAAAAAATAGTAGGCGTACACCAATCTTACCCTGACAAACCTTATTCATTGGCGATTGTTGAGGTATTGGATCGATATTTAAAGCCGCGCTTGTTAAATGCGGTAGGTCAGAGCTCGCAAATTGACGAGCTGATGATCAATAAGAAGGGAACAGAATTCAACGCGGGATTTGAATTCTTCAAGAACTATACCCGCGAACATGGAATTCCGTTCGTAGTTTGCCTTCATGCTGAGAGAAGGGAGGTTGAGGCTGGGAGATTCAATGCTCAAGGGGAGGAAATTTTGGCGTTTTGTGCCAAAAATGATATCAAGGTGATCTCTGGTTTGCAGATAGGCGAAGAACTTAAAGATTTCAGCGATGAGGTTCATATCAACGAAATTGGACAAAAACGATGGGCAAAAGCACTGTATGATGAGGTTCGCAAAACAATAGAGACCTGTCGGTAGACAGGTCTCTACGAGTTTTTTTATTTTTACAGCACATTTATAGCCAGCACATAGAAAAGAATGGTGGACGCACAAAACGATATAGCATCAATGAGTTCAAATTACCGTGGAACGAAAAGAAATTTTCTGAACCAGGTAGTGCGTAGTTCGTGGGTAATACTGTTCCTGGCAATAGGTTATCAGCTTTTCTTTTTCTCTGAAATAACAAATATTATTGCCATGATGGCAGTAGTTTTTGCCTGGTGGATTACAACTAGAATTTGGCTTCAACCCAAAATGTTGCAAACATATTTGCTATCGTCATTTATGTTGTTGGGTTTTACGTCAACACAATTTTATTTTCCACTGCTGTTTACGACGATTGAAAACAAGCCATTAATTCATAATTTGGAAATGCCCGAGGCCGTGTTTCTCCATTCGACATTATGCCTCCTGGTCCTTGTCGTAGCGCACGCATTGTATCGGTTCCTGATGAAAGCAACACCCGATAGGTCCATTTCACTTCTGGGTAAAATCGGCTTTTTTGATCCCCCCACTCATTTGCAGGTATGGCTCATGGGAATGCTGGGTATGGCTGCATCCTTCTATGTTTATTTGGCCAACCCAGAAATCGCTCAGGGAGCCACTGGAGACCCAGCTGTCAAAATGCTTCAGGCGTTGGGTCCATTTATGTATGCTCCATTTTTTATCCCTTTCTCAAGACTATATGGCAACAAAACGGAACTACCCCGCGGGTTCTCCATGATGATCGCCGCATATGCCTTACTTTTGTTGGGCATAAGTATGGCCCAAAACCAACGGGGTACGTTCATGTTTGGTCTCGTTACGCCTGCATTCGCCTATGCCCTTGGTCTCTTACTCGGGGTCTTTAAGACTCGAATCTTAACCGTAAGAAATGTGGTTGTTGCTGGTCTGCTCGTTTGGGTTCTCACCGGACCATTTACGGATCTTGGTACCGCCATGTTACTTGTCCGGGATCAGCGTAAAGATATTCCGCCCTCGGAGCTCATCACCCTTACTTTAGAAGCGTTGGATGACAAAGAGGCAATTGAGAACAAAAGAAAAGACGATATAAATGAGCCCGCAGACTTTGATTGGGACGAGCGTTATTTAGACAATCTGTTTACGGCAAGGTTTGCTAATATTAAGTTTAATGATGCCAGTCTTATTACCTACTCGAAAGTAGGGATGTTTGACCCGGACATGCAGGATTTTTCCGTTGACCAAATTTTAGCTTCACTTCCGGAACCAGTTCTTGCTATGTTTAATCTTGACGTTGATAAGGAAACGTTACACTCACTTTCGTTCGGAGATTACCTCTACATACTCTCCGGTGGTTACGGTACCCCTACTGGCTGGAGGGTTGGGCACATGGCAGGCGTCGGTATGGCAACGTTTGGCTGGTGGTATCTGCTTTTTCTCGGATTGATAATGCTTCCGATATTTTACTTGACTGACAAGTTTTTCAGACCGAGGGTCGACAAAGCGTCCGCAGAATCCCTGGCGCCGGAGGATAAATTTCGGTTTAGCTTTTGCGGCATTTTAAGACTGACCTCGTTTTTTCAATTCCTGCTCATTGAAAGCGTCGTGGTTGGAGTAACTTATCTAATGCGGGGATGGATACAAATGGTTTTACTTTACTTTTTAATGTTTCATATCAGTCGTATTATAAGCCTTGTATTTACACGCAAGAAACGTCAACTGCGATTTAGTCCTAATTGAGAAATCCGATTATAAACGGAACCTTGAAGATTTGCCATCATTCTTTATAAATAGTTAATAAGTAGTTGACTCACATGTAATTCAGCTCAAACTTGGTATCAATTGAAAATATATATGCTAGGATGAGTAGCAAGATAAACCGGTCCGATATCATAGGTCAGAAAACAATCGCTTATAATTTAGAGCTGCGGTTTCGGCTGATCGAAATTTGTAACCTTTGTAAATGATAACTTTTTGCACCTGAATATAATGATAATGGCCTGCCATCAGTCGCTTAGATGAAGATAAAGAAAATGAATACCCTTGCATCAGGCAGTTGTGTCTGTTCCCGGTGATAGCCAATTACTGACAAAGTTTATTTTGAGATCTCTATGAGAATTATTTTTATTGGAAACTATGCACTGGATAAACAAGAAAGTATGCTGCGGTTCACGCAGTTCCTTTATCGGGGTTTCAAAGAGGCAGGCTATGATTGTGAGATATGGCAGCCTCCTGTTGTTATAGGACGTTTTTTTGGGGCTACAGTATCAGGCTTAGCCAAATGGTTAGGTTACATTGACAAGTGGGTACTGTTTCCGCTTATTCTATTGTGGCGACTTCGCGACAATGGTCTTCAAAGTCCGGAAACCCGGTTTCATATTTGTGATCATTCGAACGCACCCTACTTAAAGTATTTACCTAAGGATTACACGGGCATTACATGTCATGATGTGTTGGCCATCCGGGGTGCGCTTGGTTTCAAGGACGCGTATTGTAAAGCTACAATAACTGGCAAAATCCTTCAAAAATGGATTTTGTCCAATTTGTGTCAAGCCAAGCTGCTGGCTGCCGCTTCAAAACTTACCCTTTCGCAATTGGAAACGCTCTCTAATCACCTAGACTCGGAGAAAAAAGACTGGCGAATTATTCATTTGGGGTTTAATGATGACTTCAGACCCATGGCAAAACTTGAGCGAAATGAGTTATTAGCGAAAGCTCATGTCGACTCAGACATTCCATTTATTCTACACGTCGGCTCTGACCAACTCAGAAAGAACAGGAAGATGTTAATTGATATGACGGCGGCGCTTGGGAATAATTGGAAGGGGATGATTTGCTATGCCGGACAGGCGGCTGATGAAAATTTATTGTCCCATGCGGAATCTTTGGGCTTGCGTCATCGCGTTATTTCAGTTGTCAGTCCAGATCATAAGACATTGGTTGCACTTTACAGTGCTTGCTCCGCATTCATATGGCCATCATTTTCCGAAGGCTTTGGGTGGCCCTTGATTGAGGCACAGGCGTGTGGCGCCCCTGTTATTTCTAGCAATATCGAACCTATGCCCGAAGTCAGCAACGGCACTGCTCTGCATGTGGACCCTACGAAACCAGAACAGTTTGCTGAAGCATTCCTAAAACTGACGGACGAGAAGCTGAGAGCCGAGCTAATTCAACGAGGCCTTGAGAATTGTGTACGTTTCAAACCCGACAAAATGATAAATGCTTATCTTGCCTTGCATGGTTTAAAGCAAAAACAGCCATGATGAATGCCGTTAACATCGCTGTACGTTCGTTCGATGCAGCATTTTACACAATGAATCGTTTCGTGATGAACGACATGTGTAAGGAGTGCAACCAATTAAGTCAATTTTCGCAAAAGGTATTGTCTAATTTCCCGGCTGACTTTATTAAAGACAGACTTGATCAATGAAACTATTGCACGTTAGTCCGAGTATGGACCCAAAGATGGGTGGCGTATGCCAGGCTGTTCGAATGATTATTTCTGGACTACAAGGATTTGCAATACATAATGAGGTTGTAACTTTAGACAATGCAGAATCCAAATTTCTGAAGGACGATCCGTTCCCTGTGTACGCGCTTGGCCAGGGGAAAGGGCCGTGGTCTTACAATCCTCATTTAATTCCGTGGCTAGTTGAAAACCTTTCCCGATTCGATGCTGTCGTTGTCCATGGGCTGTGGCTATATTATGGCTATGGAGTCAGAAAAGCGCTTGCAGCAGTAAGCAATCGTACAGCCAGGCTATTTGTGATGCCACATGGGATGCTCGACCCATATTTTCAAAGGGCTCCTGGAAGAAGGCTGAAAGCCTTAAGGAATTACGTTTACTGGAAACTCATTGAAAGCAAACTGATTAATAGTGCTGATGGCGTACTTTTTACATGTGAAGAAGAATGTCGTTTAGCACGAGAGCCGTTCCGACCATACCGGCCTAAGCGTGAACTGATCGTGGGTTTAGGCGCCGATCAACCTCCTGGCTATACGAGTGATATGGACATCGCGTTTCATGAGAAAGTACCCGGGCTTTTGGCTTCACCATATATTCTTTTCCTCAGCAGAATCCATGAAAAGAAGGGCGTTGATCTTCTCATAAAAGCTTATGCCGAACTGAAAAATAAAAAGCTCGGATCACTAAACACTTTTCCAAAACTCGTTATCGCCGGACCGGGTCTGGAAACTGCCTATGGATCCGAGATAAAGCAAATGGCATATGATTCATTTGGTTTGGAGTCTTATATTTACTTTCCCGGTATGCTGACTGAGAATTCCAAGTGGGGCGCGTTTTACGGCTGCGACGCTTTTGTCTTAGCTAGCCATCAGGAAAATTTTGGTATTGCCGTAATAGAAGCACTAGCATGCGGAAAGCCGGTGCTGATATCGAATCAGGTTAATGTCTGGCGTGAAATTGAATCGGCGGGCGGTGGGTTGGTAGAAGAAGACACGCTAGACGGAACACGGAAGGTGCTGGAACGCTGGTTGCATTTTTCAGATCAGGAAAAACGACTTATGGGTGAACGGGCGCTCAATTGTTTCAGAACCGCTTTTTCAAAAGGCCCGGCTTCAAAAAGGTTTCTGGAAGCGATGAATTCTGAATAATTTTCACAAAAATTTTTGTATCATTCCAACAAAACTAAATGCAATACCAAGACCTTAGTTCATTTAGAGTTCCCGACGCCTTCAGGGGAAAATCAAAAATAGTCGTCCAGATTTGGTGGATCGTTCAGGCGACTTTATTCAGCTGGTCACCGCAATTTTTTTTTGGATGGCGTGCATTTCTATTAAGATTGTTTGGTGCACAAATTGGCAAGGACGTTAGAATAAGGTCTTCTGTAAAAATAACTTATCCCTGGAAAGTAAAAATTGGTGATTATACTTGGATCGGGGATGACAGCACGTTGTACAGCTTAGGTGATATTAGTATAGGAAGTCACGTGGCCGTAGCGCATAAAGTTTACTTTAACACAGGAGGCCATGACTACGATAAGAAAACGTTTGATATTTTTTCTAAACCGGTTGTAATTGAGGATGAGTGCTGGATTACGAATGATGTCTACGTCGCCCCGGGCGTCACGATTGGAAGAGGAACCATCGTTGGGGCCCGAAGCAGTGTCTTGGGGGACCTGCCACCTGGAAAAATTTGTGTGGGCACTCCGGCTAAACCGATTAAGGATAGGCCGTTTCAAGTTTGACTATTTTCTGAATAATATTTTGACATAATTATCTAATCGGAGATGAAAAAAATTTTAGTAACGGGAGGCTCAGGGTTTATAGGTACGAATTTGGTTGATGCTTTGTTAAAGCAGGGAGTCGCCGTCTTGAATCTAGACAGCTCCAAACCACCAAAAGCCGATCACAATGCTTACTGGAATGGAGTGGATATTCTTGATTATGCAAACCTTGAGCGTGCAATTCTAAAATTCGACCCGGAAGTGATTGTACATCTTGCTGCGGTGGCTGACCTGGATGGCACCACAGACGAACACTACGACGCTAACGTTAAGGGTACACAAAATATAATAGATATTTCAAACAAGTTGAGCTCGCTGAAGAAAGTCCTCTTTACTTCATCTATGTATGTCTGCAAACCAGGATATATCCCCAAAAACTACGATGATTACAAGCCGCATACACTATATGGACAAAGCAAGGTTAAGGGCGAATTGCTAGTAAAAAGTATTAAGGACTCGCGGTATAGCTGGGTGATTATCAGACCCAGCTCCATATGGGGTCCTTGGTTTAAAATTCCTTACATCGATTTCTTTAATGTAGTTTATCAGGGGAAGTATTTTGACTTTAATAACACGTGTACAAAGACTTATGGATACGTAGAGAATACAGTATTTCAGATCTTAAAACTTATTGATGCGGATAATGTGCATGCCAAGACTTTCTACCTTGGCGATAATCCGCCTACTCAGATCTCTGAATGGGCAAATGAAATTTCGATAGAAATGGGAAAAGGGAAAATAAAAAAAGTCCCTTTCTTTCTTGTAAAGATGGCAGCATTAGCTGGCGATTTGTTATATAAAGCAAATATCAAATTTCCAATCACAAGCTTCAGGTTATCAAACATGACCACAAACAACATCCTGCCGCTGAACGACCTCTATACACTAATAGGTCCTCCACCTGTATCGCGGCTGGAAGGCGTCAGGAGAACTATAACCTGGTTGGTTGAACATAAAGGGTTTCAAGTCAAGCAAAAATAGTAGTTGATGACCTTGAAATATTTGGACGCCGTTGCTTCACTTCCCGCAGTCTTAATTCGCCTCCATTTTCATTTTTAATGCTGCATAACGGGAATCATCTGAAAGCCCTTTAAAGACGGGATACTGCAAAAAATAGCTGACAGGTGCTGTGCGTTTCTCCACGCATTGACTTATGTGATAAAAAACTTTGTCCATGTTGCCCAAGGCAAACCAGATCCCTACAAGGTCTGCATCGACTACCGAGTCAGGATCTTCCCGCTGACGACGTTCCAGTTTTTCGATGCATGCCAGGGCTTTGTCTTTCATGTTTAGCTTGCCGTAGGAGTAGCCAAGACCCATCAGTCCCTTCAAAGGATGATTGGTCAGTCGATGTACTTCTTCAAAAAGTTCGAGTGCTTTATTCCAATCGCCCTTAATGCCAGTCGCCCACGCCTTTAATTCAATGCTGATCCGCATTTGTGGATTCATTTCTAAAAGCATGTCAGCCTTTCTGATGGCGTCATCGTAACGTTCAGCGAATATATAACAATTGCCAAGGAATTGATTCATAATAGGCGAGAGGGGATCAATCCGTACGGCTTCCTCCATAATTTTTACAGCGTCGTACGTCTGGCCCATGATGATGTAGTAGAATCCCAACAATTGGTAAGCTGCCGTTGCGCCGGGATTGAGGCTCATAGCTTTTTGCAGAGCATCATAACTATCTTTCCACTTCCATTCGTAGAATAAATAATAGCTTGCAATCGCGATGTGGCCTTCGGCGACGTTATCATCCAGTTTCAACGCCTTGTCGGCGTAGTCACGGACAATTTCAAATGCTTTGTTTGGAAGCATCTGACCCGTTGATCCAAGATAGCTATAAGCTCCTGCAGCCATCGCGTAAGCCTGTGCATAATCAGGTTCTAAAACTATTGCCTGTTCAAAGCATTCAATGGCTTTCCGTGTGTCCGCCGGCGTGAGTTTGTTCCAATAATGAAGCGCCTTTAGATACCAGGTGTAAGCATCAATATTTTTCGTGGGTGGCCTTACAAGGTGCTCAGCCTGTTTTACTCCAGAGAAATTTTCCCTTAATTTGTTGGTAATAATGCCGCTAATTTCGTCTTGAACTTCAAAGATATCCGTGAGATTTCTGTCGTAATTTTCACTCCACAAATGATAACCGTCGGCAGCATTAATTAACTGTGCCGTTATACGCACTCTGTTTCCTGCTTTTCGCACACTTCCCTCTAATATCTTGTCGACGTTAAGCTTGATGGCAATATCTCGGATGTCATCATTCTTGCCCTTAAATGCAAATACAGACGTTCGTGAAGTTACCTGCAAGCCCTCGACCTTTGTAAGGGCGTTTAGTAGTTCTTCCGTAATGCCATCACTAAAATACTCATTGTCAGGATCCGGGCTCATATTTACGAAAGGCAGGACAGCCAGACGGTTTGTAGGCTGTTTCGTTTTGCCTGTCAATGCTGCGCGACTTGGGACTACTATACCTTCATTTGCAATAGCGTATACCCGAACGGGATGTTTTACGTTCTTGAGTTCGAACACGCCAATTTCCTGTGCGCGTATATTCTCCTGATTTTTGATTTCATCATAAACTTTTTCAGAAATAAATATACTGCCGGACACAGCCAACGACTCGATACGGGATGCCAAGTTAACGCCATCGCCATATACTGTTTCGTCTTCAACCGTTACGTCGCCAGTGTGGATCCCTATCCTCAGTTCTACAGGAAAATCCCCTCTCAATTGCTGTTGAATGCTAATTGCGCAATTCACGGCGTCGATTGCGCTTTTGAAAATGCTTAATGAGCCATCACCATAATATTGTAAAATTTTGCCATTAGAACGTTCGAGCGTTACATCAAACACCTCTCTCAAGCGTTTCAATTTCGCCTTCGCCAGTTGCTCGTTTTCCTGCATGAGGGCCGTATACCCTGTCATATCGGCAAATACAATGGCTACAAGTTGACGCATCTGAAGTAAAAATAGCAAGAAAAGGAGTCGAGCGCTGAAAAATGTCCACACGTTGTTGACCTAATTCACAGCAATTCCAATAACGGGAAACTTTCTGAATAGTTCGATCTTTTATTTAGCACTTTAAATAAGCTTGCAACTCATTATTTGCGGTGACCACAATACCAACCGTTGCGATGCGAAAAATGGCATTGTTGTTTCATTGCCTATGATAAAAAATGTTTAACAAAAAGATGCACATATGAACAAGAACAGAGTATTAATCGCGAGAAATTGTACGTTCTTCAGTGCGCTGGTAGCGGTATTTTTGCTTCTTGCCTTTCAGGTGAACGCGCAAAATGACACGCAAAGTGAAACCACAACTGAAACAACCGTCCAAACGCAGACTGAAACGAGTACGATAGACACGGACGATGACGACAGTACGGTGCCAAGAGCACGCGCAGGTATTAAAGGTGGTTTGAATGCCAGTAACTTGATTACTGGTGACATAAATGATAAACACGCACGCTTCGGTTTTCATGCTGGTGTTTATGGGCAGTTATTTGCGAACGAAGGGTTTGCCCTCCAGCCAGAGTTAAACTTTTCAACAAAGGGTAATGAAGTGACGACGAACTTTGGAATCATTGATCAGGAAACGAAGTTCAACTTAAGTTACTTGGATGTACCTGTGTTGGCAGTGTTTAAATTAGGTACGGCAGCTGAAATTCATGCCGGTGCGTACTGGGCCTATTTGGTCGGTGCAAATATTGATACGGATGGTGACCTTGGCGACGACTTCATAGAACTTGACCGTGACAATTTTGACAACTGGGATTATGGTTTAGTAGGGGGTGTAGGCTTCAACTTCGGGAACATCCAGCTTGGAGCCCGGTATAACTACGGATTGAACGAAATTGCAGAAAGTGCTGGCGCTAAGAGAATGTTAGGCAGCGCGAAGAATTCAGTTGGTCAGATCTACTTAGCATTTAATTTGGCCCAAGGCCATAAATAAAAATTGCAAAGGTGAAGCGAAGCCTGACCCCTCGTTGGGGTCAGGTTTCTTTTTGTCGTTCTAATCAAGGCTGCACGAGCTGTTGAATCAATACTGGTAAATTCGTAGTCTTGTGAGAGCGCCACTGTATGCCTAGATATTAGGCGATGGATAATTGGATATTAATTTTTATTTTAAACCGCAATGAATACATCAACAGTAAGTCATATAAATCGAATAAGTGGGCAGGAAGGAAACATTTATGTCGATGATGGGGGCTCAGCTGGGCTACCTGTCGTTTTTTGTCATTCATTTGGGGGTGATAGCTCGCATTGGAAGAATCAACTTGCGCATTTGAGACCTACCCGTAGAGCAACCGCATTTGATTTTAGGGGACACGGAAAATCTTCTGCGTCCGCTGCGGCACAATATTCAGCCGATGCACTTGCCGGCGATATTGCCGCCGTTGTTGATGGTTTGGATCTCGATAAATTCGTGCTCGTAGGACACAGCATGGGCGGCTGCGCTGCCATCGCTTATGCAGATTCTCATCCTGATAGGGTGGCAGGACTTGTGCTGGCCGGGACCCCCGGTAAGACTCCGGATGAAATATCTCAACCCGTCATGGCATCACTGAGGTCAGACGCATATCAGAAAGTTATGGATGATTACATGAAGAAATTGGTAATTGGCTCCAGACCTGAAGTCGCATCCAAACTCAACGATAGCGTAAGTCAGATTCCGAGGGAGACCACCGTCAACATAATACAGGCGATGTTTGAATTTGATCCATTGGATATGGTAAAGCGATTCAAAGGTCCGATTTTGATTATCGTTACACCCAATGATCAAAAACAACCTAATGCACTATGCAACCAGGTGCCTGGTGTACAAAGCAAGATTATCGAAGGAACGAGTCATTGGACGCAACTTGACAAACCAGAGGATTTCAATAGGGCACTAGATAATTTCCTGATGAATATACGATGAAGATTTCCGTTGGAACAGGACTACTTTTTCATGTATTTCCAGTTCTTGCTTTTTCCATCAGCCATCCATTCAATAGCTGTAAGAATACGCTTTTGGCGTGTTACATCTGTTTTTGCTTCCTCAATCCATTCAACGTATTCCTTTTTGTGACTATTGCTGAAATTTTCGAAAGTAGCCCTGGCCTTTGAGTCAGTTTTAAGGGCCTTGACCAGGTCTGAAGGTATGGTCACATCTTTAGCTGGCGCTTTCTTTCGAACCATTTTTACATCGCCTTCATTTAGACTCATTGCTTCCTTGATATAGGAGAGCAATATTTTGTCAGACGGTAGATCCGACAAACTTGTAATACGGTCAAAGTTGCCCATGGCACCGCGGTCGTCAATAGACATCACTTTTGCCTTATCACTCATAATCGAACTTTTCCAGAACCCAAATGCGCAGTGATTCTTAAACGCCGCCATACTGCATAATATCCCTTTGTAATCGAAATGTGGAAAGCCCCATTTAATTGTTTCCTGAACTTCAGGACAAGCCTTGTGCACAAGTTGTCGCAGATGGCTAAGGATTGGTTTCGAGAACGGTGCGGCATCCTTAATGTACGAATCGATGGTAGAATGTTTCGTTGCCACTTGTCAAGTGTTGACCTGCCCAAGTTACCGAACCATTGCAAATTTGTAAAGGAAAAAAATCATTGAATCCAATTTTTAAAGGCCTGCGCCTTTTCCCGGCTGATATCAACAGTCACATTTAGTGGTGCCTTAAGCTGAAGAATGATCTTGCTGTAGATATCACTTCGGAAGCTGTCAACGGCGTTGTTACAGAGGATATGTTGCTATTAATTTTTACAACAGTAGCCCACAGCATGATTCTCAATGCCGTTGGGAAGCGGTGCTCTATGGAGTCCAATTCGAATTAGTCGGGTCACTTTCTCAAGCCCGGCTCCAGCGCATTATAAGATACCGCATAAGAAAAAAACAGACGAAGCTAATGGCTCCTAACGGTATACCCCGTCTGTTTTACCCCACGGATATAAGATTAAGGCAACTCGTGAATTCGCGCTATACGTTCCGTTTCTATGATTGAACGAACCTCTCTGATATGGCCTATCTCTGCATCCCGGCTAACTGGGCTGCAGGGAGCAGGAGGTACTTTGACATTGAAAATGAAACGGACAGCTGTCATGGTATTGAATTGCTAGACTGTTGATATAAATTGAATGTCTATGGTTACCGGCTCTTTTTTTAATTGTCGACGGATAATTCATTTCCCCGTTTAATGGTTAACGAACTTTCTCTATACGAATCATAAAGAGCAATTGTCCCAATTAGGAATTCAATTTTCGATTTTTAACTATGGAAACCGGGGCAGGAGAGTTACATTTAATGAGCTTCACCATTATGCAATACACAGTTTATTCGCCATCAGCTCCCTTATCACCATACGTTAAGTATTATTGGACACTTGAGGATTCCCATCCCGGCAATAGGGAGCGGATATTTCCCGATGGTTGTATGGAATTGATCTTTCACTACGGTGACCTGTTTAAAAAGTACTTTAATTTCATAGATGCACACAATCAGCCCAGGAGCTTCATTCACGGCCAGCTGAAGGGTTTTATCGAGGTAAAATCCACAGGTAAAATCGGGGTCTTTAGCGTTCGTTTCAAACCTGATGGATTGTCTGCATTTTTACCGATGGGTATTGATGAACTTGCGGAAAATGTTGTTAGCGTTCACGATTTGTGGGGACCCCCCGGCAGAACACTTGAGGCAAAGATGGTTGAGGCATCGTCTAGCTTGGAGCGGATAAAAATAATTGAAGAATTTTTGATTTCTCATTTGCAAACGCGGCGAGATCAGTCGATCCATTACTGTGTGCAGACGATCCTGAGTGGCCAGCATCCCCCATCCATCGAAATGTTATCTAAAGAAGTGAATTTGGGCAGGCGCCAGCTGGAACGCAAGTTTGTTTCCACGGTGGGACTTAGTCCGAAATTTTTGACAAGAATTGTTCGGTTTCAAAATACTCTGCAATGCATCGAACGCAATCCGATGGACCCATTGACAGGAATTGCGTACTCAGGTGGTTTCTTTGATCAGTCACATTTTATTCGAGATTTCAAAGAATTTACTGGACTTAGTCCCAAGCAATATTTTACTGCAAAGCTGGAATTCGCAAAACAATTAGCGGCCGAGTAATTATGTCGCATTTGTCCAATTTTGCCTTAATACCTGGTGGTAAGTTTGGATGCAACACTAAATAACTTTTCTATATGAAGATCAAACTTTGCCTGGGTTTAATTTGTCTCGCCCTGTCGTGTACTAATTCTCAAAAAGAAAATTCAAGGGATAAAACAGACGTTTCTCGTGCAAAAATTATGGAGGCAGACTGGTTAATTGGCTCGTGGTATAACGAGACGAAGAAAGGAACCAATTACGAAGTGTGGGAAAAATATAACGATACAATTTTTGTTGGACGGAGTTATTCCGTTCATGGGGCAGACACAGTTTCTTCTGAGTTTATCAAGCTGGTCCAGCATGGAGATGAATTAAGCTATATCCCGACCGTGCCTGACCAGAATAAAGGACTGCCGGTCGCTTTCAAATTGATTTTTTTAGACACCGGCAAATTGGTCTTTGAAAATCAGGAGCATGATTTTCCCCAAACTATTGCTTACCAACGTATCTCTGAAGATTCATTGGTAGCGGAAATTTCGGGTATGATAAAAGGGGAGTATCACGCTCGCCAATTCCCTATGGCGAGGGCAGAATAATTGTTCACCCATTTCACTCTCAGGTTGGAGATTAAGATGTAAATTCAACCCTGAATTACCTGAAGCTTCGACATACAAAAACCTGAAGACCATGGACGAGCTGTTGCAAAAGATTAGAACAAAAAGAAACCGGGTTCATACTTTTGTTTCAAAGCAGGAACCACGCAATAAATGGCTTCTTAATATTGCCATTATTTGCGGCGTTGCCGGAACTGCATTTGCTGGCATTCCGGCAATTGGTGGCACGGCTGCTATTGACGGAATTAAGGCAGTCACCCAGCCGCAATTACCAATTTGGCAATTTTTGTGCATCGGCGCTGCGTTGTCTACCATGGCTGCGACAGTAGCAACTTCGCTGCGGAGTAATCATGATACCGGTAATAAACTGGCAAAGGCGCAGGCGTGCGAAGCGAAGCTGGAAATGCTGGAATTATTGCTCTTGAACAATCAGATCGATACTAAGCAAGCGATTGAAAAGTACGGGGAATATTCCGCAGACGTTGCGTTCATTAACTATTAAAGGAAATTGTTTAAAATTGGTCCTCAAACACGACATCATCGTTCGATAATTTCACATAGTCTACCGAACCGGTTCCGTCAAAGGCAAAGTAAATTCCAAGTATTTTTGCGCGTTTGATGACATCAACCTCATATTTTAAGACATCGTCTACATAAACCTTTCCAATACCCTCTTCTGATTCGATTTTGACTTTTACGAAATCTGAAAAGTCGGTGCCAAATGCAGATAAGTCCTTTTTCTTTCCAGAGTAGTACGTACCTGCAAAAAGAAACTCTATGTCTGAAATGCAGCCCGGTGCACAGAGCGGAATTCCAACGTGTGCCTCATCCGCCAAAAGGTAAATCATGGTTTTTTGGCATGCCGACGATCCATCCCGGTAATCACTCCGCAACATCGTCTCAAATTCAAACTTATCCGTATAGATTTCACCAAAATCCTTGACATTAGCGTACAGGGTTGTCTGGATGTCGGGCTGAAGCTTTATATTTTGTGCCGTTATTTTCTCAACCGGCAGGGACAATTTGCCATCGCTAATAAAATCTTCTTTTTTAAAATACACTGGAACAGGTGACGTATTTACTGCCGCAAACCAACCATCGGACTGGATGAAGAGGTGATGTTCCTTTACTATCTGATTGCCCACAATTAATTTGGCCCTGTAATACTCAGGGAAATAGTAAATGGACGTATGCTGATGATCGTTCTTAGAAACAATTGTCCGCCGTTTCTTGTCCCACGACTGCTGAATGATGACAATGTCACTTGGAGATTTGCTGGCATCGTAATCAAAAACCACACTATTGGGTACACCAACTGACACGACCTTCTTACTACTGAACGAGTAATCGTCTGGGTCAAGCTGCCATTTTCTTGCCTGGATAAAAACAACAGCACAAATACATACGAGAATGACTGTGGACGCTACATCGATGAAACTGAAGATTTTCTTGTTGGGCGTCCCGAGAATTGAAACATGCTCGTGTGCTGGCAATGTTGGTTGTACTGCAACTCTCGAATTCGCTGCGCCCTCTTTTAACTTAAATTCCCTCCAGTTGTCATAGCCCGCGAATTGCACTAAAGTATTGAGTGTATGGGCATTTGGCAGACTGTCGTACTTCACTTTACCCCAAATTCGTTTCAGCGTAACATGGCTTAATGGGATCCCCAATTGCTCCTGGATTTTTTCACTTAAAGCAACGAAATCCTGGTTCGTCCATTCATTGCTGTCGCCCCAATTGATTTTTGCCTCAATTATCTTTTTTGCTTTAGTGAGCAGAACCTCGTCTGTAAGCATAGCGATTAAATTTTTTGCAAATTAGGTCAACAAACCCTACAACGCCGTTCGTGTACAAACTTGTACCAAGTTGTATATCCGTCCCTCTGTACTCAAACGATAAAATTACAAAACTTGGTAGGTTCTTCTTAGCTCTACCCCATCGTAGTATTTGGATTACTTCTCGTCCTAATTCATCATGCTTCTGGTACATTCTGATTCCTGCTGTTATTTGAACATATTTTTCAGGGAATACTTATCTCATTGGAGACTGCCCTGGAAGATGAAAGGTGGGTAATAAATATCATTAGTCGGCTGATAACCATCCTGACCAATTCCACGCAGGTTTTTGGACTTGGACTGTTATTTGGAACTGGTATTACATACTTTTGAATAAGGGAGGAGCCAATGGCTCACATCTTCAAGATAT
>JAICGJ010000138.1 GCA_025923195.1 Chryseolinea sp. | reverse complement strand
TTTACTTTCTGGATGATCATCTTCTAGGCAATGTAAAATTTGCCTCGGCGTTATTTGATGGCCTGAAAGGTATGAACAGGATTTTTCAATCTGCGGCCACGATTGATTCCATCCTCCGCGGAAATCTCATAGAAGAAGCAGCGGAAGCAGGGTTGCGGAGTCTGTTCGTGGGATTTGAAACTTTCTCGGCGGGCAACCTCCGACAAAGCAATAAAAAACAAAACCTCCAGAAGGACTATAGCAAAGCAGTTAACCGGCTTCATGATCTTGGAGTCATGATCAACGCCAGTTTCGTATTTGGACTTGACGATGATGATAAAGACGTTTTTAAGCGCACGGTAGAATGGGGCATCGGAAACGGCGTCACTACCTCGACATACCATATTTTGACTCCGTACCCTGGAACACACCTTTATCAGGAGATGCAATGTCAAGACCGCATCGTTTCAAACAATTGGGACCTCTACGACACGCGGCATGTCGTATTTAAGACGAAGTCTATTACCCCCGCTGAACTTGAGGAAGGATATCATTGGGCGTACAATGAGTTTTATACATGGAGTAACATCATTCGATCTAGTTTAAAGCACGATTCAGTTAAGCATATACTGAAGCATTTTCTGTATAGCGGTGGCTGGAAAAAATTCGAGCCCCTTTGGAATTTCATCATTCAGACAAGGAACCTTAACAATATGCTTCCCATTCTTGAATCCATTCTGTCGAAAGTAAAACCGGCACGCGAGGGCACATGGGAGCAGCCTGACGAGTTCGAACCACTAAACATTAACAAAGCATCTTAATCACAAAGCAATGGAAGCACAAGCACAACCCTTGAACCTCTTGGAACGGTTCAACAAATGGATCCAGGAATCCATCATGATAAAATTATTTTCAATCGGTTTTCTGATCATCATTCTGCTGATCCCGTCGGAATGGATTCAGGATATGATAACGGAACGGCAGCAACGGGCAGGCCAGGTAATTAATGAAATATCAGAGAAATGGTCAGGACGCCAATCCGTTTCCGGTCCGGTAATGGTAATACCTTACCGTAAACAAGAAGTAATCGATCGTGGAAAAGATGGCAAAGAAATCCGTGAGCATGTTGAAAAAGCCTTTTTCCTTCCTGAACGCCTTGATATAAACGGGAGAGTAACTCCCCAAATTTTGCACCGTGGCATTTTTGATGCTGTTGTCTACGAATCAGACCTTCAGATAGCATCGTCATTCGGCAAACCAGACTTTAAAAGCTTGTCCATACCAGAAGACATGGTGCTGTGGAATGGGGCCTATATGATATTCGGCATCACTGACCTTCGGGGGATCAGCGATAATCCGACCTTCCTGGTTCACAACAAGCCATTTGTCCCCGAACCCTCTAATAACGTTGGTGTAACGGTACGCAGTACGTTTACCCCGAACATAACATCTGATTACGAAGACAAGCGAACCCTGGTGTCGAGCAGTGGAGTCGTTACAAAGTTGAACTGGGAAAATGCTGATTCATTCGTCGGCGATGTGAGCATCAAACTGAAATTAAAAGGAAGCAGCAGGCTTGATTTCATGCCCGTAGGAAAAACCTCTTCTGTTGAATTAAAGAGTCCATGGTCGAATCCCAGCTTTGACGGTGAGTTTCTTCCCGCTTCGCGTGAGATAAATGAACAGGGATTTTCCGCGAGCTGGAAAATATTACATTATAACAGGCCATTTTCTCAACAGTGGACGAATACCGATCAGGAACTGAGCGGTGCTGACTTTGGTGTCAAACTCCTGATCCCCGTTGATCAATACCAAAAAAGTATGCGGACATCCAAGTATGGTGTTCTCGTCATCCTGCTAACTTTCATCGCGCTCTTTTTAGTAGAGATCACTCAAAAGGTGAGGATCCATCCCTTTCAATACATATTGATCGGTGCTGCTCTTATTATTTACTATACCCTGCTGCTGAGCCTATCCGAGCACGTTGGCTACAATATTGCATACGCCCTTTCGTCCGTCGCAACCGTTGTGCTTATCAGTCGTTATTCATCTACATTTTTAAGAACGAAGAGCCTTACACTTTTATTCTCCTTACTGCTTGTGATCTTTTATTCGTTCATTTTCGTCATCATTATGCAGCAAGACTTTTCGTTGCTGTTAGGCAGCCTTGGCCTGTTCCTTATTGTAAGTCTGCTGATGTATTTCTCCAGGAAAATTAATTGGTACCGCGAAGCCTCGGCATGAGTACCTTCAATATAAAATCCTGCCGCTGAGGCAGGATTTTTTTATTCTTTTTCCAGGAATGGATATCCGTAATCCTGTGGAGGTACAAATGTTTCTTTTATTGTTCTTAGCGAAACCCATCTCAGCAGGTTGACTTTGGCACCTGCCTTGTCGTTGGTTCCTGAACCCCGCGCGCCTCCAAACGGTTGCTGACCAACTACGGCTCCTGTCGGCTTATCATTAATGTAAAAGTTACCCGCTGCCTGCGAAAGTTTCTTGGTGGCTACTTCGATGGCGAAGCGATCTTTAGCAAAGATTGATCCGGTTAAAGCGTAGGGCGACGTGCTGTCTACCAACTTAAGCGTTTCCTCAAAGTTTTCGTCCTGATAGATATAAATCGTCACCACCGGACCAAAAATTTCTTCGCACATGGTAATCGACATAGGATCTTTGGTGACAATTACGGTTGGCTCAATGAAATAACCTTGTGACTTATCACAATTACCTCCAGCAATAATTTCATTCAAGGGATTCCTTTTTGCCTCATCAATGTATTTGCTAATAGAATCAAATGCTTTCTCGTCGATAACAGCATTGATGAAATTCCCAAAATCCTCCGGGCTTCCCATTTTAAAGGTCTTCAGGTCGTCCTGAAGATATTTTTTTATGCTGCTCCAAAGGCTTGAGGGAATATAGCAGCGCGATGCGGCTGAACATTTTTGTCCCTGAAACTCGAAGGCGCCCCTGGAAATTGCTGTGGAGACTTCTTTTGCATTCGCACTGGGATGTACTACGATAAAGTCTTTACCACCCGTTTCACCAACAATTCTCGGATAAGATCTGTAATTGTGGATATTTTGGCCAATCGTCTTCCAGATATTTTGGAAGACTTTGGTGCTGCCAGTAAAATGAATTCCCCCGAAGTCGCGATGATTAAAGATCACGTCACCAACGGTTGGGCCATCCGCATATATTAGGTTGATAACACCATCCGGTAGTCCGGCCTCCTTTAAAACTTCCATAATGACATTTGCAGCAAGGATTTGCGTATGAGCAGGTTTCCAAACCACTGTATTTCCCATCAATGCCATGCTTGTAGGCAGGTTGCCTGCGATTGCCGTGAAATTAAAAGGGGTTAAGGCGAACGTAAATCCCTCTAGCGGACGGTACTCCATTCGATTCCAAACACCCGGAGACGATTCGGGTTGATCCTGGTATATCTGCGACATGTAATACACATTAAACCTGAGAAAATCAATTAGCTCGCAAGCGCTATCAATTTCTGCCTGGTAACAATTTTTGGATTGACCTAACATCGTGGCCGCATTTATTTTATACCGATAGGGACCAGCCAGGAGATCGGCAGCCTTCAGGAAAATTGCAGCGCGGCTTTCCCAGGAATGCTCCGCCCAAAGCGGTTTCGCGGCCAGCGCCGCGTCTATAGCCTGGGTTACATGCTCGCGGTCGCCCTCATGAAAATATCCTAGCGTTTTTTGATGGTCGTGGGGCGGCGATAACCTTTGCTTTTGATTGGTTCGGACTTCTTCACCACCGATATACATAGGGATGTCCACTTCCTTAGATAGCGCATCCGCTATTGCTTTTTTTAGCGCACTCCGGGCTTTGCTTGTGGGAGCGTAGTCTGATACAGGTTCATTTTTTGGGAGGGGGACGTTAAAAAATCCATTGGCCATACTAGATATTAGAGTTGATGTATATTCAGAGAATTCTTCTTAGTTCCGAAAGGCAATGTATCTCGTAGGCGCTATGGCCGGTGTGCACTTGCTTCTCAGGATTGAAGAAGACAGCGTCGATATAAGCATTGCACGCGCCTCCGATATCGGTGATCAGATTATCGCCGACCATTAAGGCCTCATGATTTTTGATGCTGTTGCAATCGAGCGCAAAATTGAAAATTTCACACGAAGGTTTTCTACATCCTGCTTTTTGAGATGTAATAATATGGTCAAAGTATTGGTTCAATTTGCTGGACTGCAACTTTGTGTGCTGAATTTCTTCAAATCCATTCGTGATTACACTGAGCCGATACTTTCCCGACAAATAGTCGAGCACATCCACTGCGTAGGGCATAACGTTTCCTTTCTTGGGACATTCAGTAATATAATCATGGGCAAGATCATCCGATAACTTTTGATCGACGATCCCGAATGGTGCGAGCACTTGCTTAAACCGTTCGTTGCGAATTACATCGTTTGTGATCGTTCCGTTATCGTATAATTCCCAGAGCCTGATATTGACCATCTTGAACTGCGCTGTAAAATCTTCAGAAGTGTCTATGCCCTTAGAGATTAAATTGTATTCATGGTAGAGTTCAACGAGCGTTTCACCTGAGTTTGTCTCGTAGTCCCAAAGTGTATGATCCAAATCGAAAAAAATACAGGCATATTTCCGGGCGAATGTTCCGTTGTGGTTTATTTCACTTTTTGCCATTCTTGAATTTGAAGCTTGTTTATTGCTAACTCTCTGTTGGTAAATAAAGTTTGATATATCTTTTGATCCTGTAGTAACTGTGCATCCCTCCTCAGGAACTGAAATACCTGCTGTATAATATCCGCGACACTATCTTTGATCTGATAAAATACCCAATGGTTATAGCGTCTGGCGTTCAAAATGCCTGAATTTTTCAAATAGATCAAATGCCTGGACGTCTTGGCCTGGGTAAAATCCAAAATTTTTTCGAGGTCAGAAATACACATTTCACCGTTCATCACGATTAAGCCAAGAATGCGCAGGCGTGACTCATCGGCGCATGCTTTAAAAATTTGCGCCCCCAGCGTCAGGTTGAAACTTTTAATCCGCATTTGGCATCTTATGTGAGTTGTTGTCAAAGGTAGAGAAATTAGGCACTTTTAGCGCTTCTCCTTATATTTGAGATCCATGGAAGCCGGAACTACAATCAAAAGAAATGTGAAGTTTACAGTATTCATTGCAGGTCTGGCATTGTTGGTCTGCGGTGTGATAATACCCGGCGAAGCCCAGCAAAAAAAGCGGGTTATTCAGCTTTCTGGCGTCGTATTAGAAGAAGATAGTGTTTCGGGGCAACCCGTTCCCGGCGTTCACATCTACGTGCCCAAAGCGGGCAGAGGAACAACCACGAATGGAATGGGTTTTTTTTCTATGCCAGTGCTCGAAGGCGATGAAATTGTTATTAGTGCGGTGGGTTACGACCGGCAAAATGTGACGGTTGCGCCGGACTGGCCTGAATATCAAACGATAATTGTAACGTTGACGCAGGACACTACTTTTCTCCCTGAAGTGGTCATCTTCCCGTTTCCTACCGAAGAAGTCTTCAAGCAGGCCGTATTGGCTATGAATATTCCGCTCGATAATAGCGGCATCGATAAGCGAAACTTTAATGAAGAGTTGTTGGCGCTAATGGTCAAAACGACTCCGATGGACGGTTCTCAAAATCAGCGTTATTATTTGGACCAGTGGGCTAATTCCGCAACAAACAAATATCAGCCCGTCACAAATCCATTCCTGAACGTTTTTAACTGGGCGAAATTTTTCAGCTCGTTGAAACAGAACAACGGCAAAAAGAAGAAATAATCCCCGCCCTGCGCTCTGAGACAGAGCTTCGGCGTGCGCAGTCGCACTACTGTGAAACTCTCGAACCGTCTTCATTTAAAATACTAGCTGGCCTTGCGTGAAATAACTATACCAGGCGTTTAGTCATCACAGCACGTCCTGATCCGGTTTTAAGATACTTTTCGAAATCATAAGCTTTCTGTTTCTCAGAAAAGACGATGTACGTTATAAGCGTTACAGGTAGTCGATTTTTAGTAGCTGGAACTTGGCCACCATTGTGTCTTTTCATCCGGTCTTCCAAATTGGAAGTACATCCCGTATAGAATTTCCGGTCAGCGCATTTAAGAATGTAAACAAACCACATATCAGGTAACGGTTTAAAATCATGCTAACGATAAGCGGGAATAGCCCGCCGTAGAGCCCTGCAAATTTTCGATGTCCTCAACGAGCAGCCCGCCTATGCTCTGAGACAGAGCTTCGGCGGGCGCAGTCGCACTCCATATACAATTTTCGAACTCCAAGTCGGGCCTGCCCGAACGCTTGCGCTAAAGCTTCCGCGTCGGCGCACGAAGCCCAATGCTTACTTCTTTCGAAGAAGAAAGCGGTAAGAACTAAAAAGCCCGCCTTCGCTCTCCGAGCTTCGGCGGGCGCAGTCGGGGCGAGATGATTCGAACATCCGACCCCCACGTCCCTAACGTGGTGCGCTAACCGGGCTGCGCTACGCCCCGAAAAAACTGTGCGAATCTAATTGTTTTAACGCTGTTGAAAAAATTTTTATTCCCCTACCCGTAACTATCCTGAAGGTCCCGCAACAGTAAATATTCACAGGAGTCTTCGATTGCATTCTTTTAATCGGGACCATCTTACAGGGCGGTAATCACCCAGAAATAAAGGCCGGTCAATTAGGCTTTAAAATTTCGATCTCGCTTTGTCTTTCGGACATCCTGACGTTAATGGCCAAGAAAATAAGCCAGAATTGCTGCACAATAAAATGGACGAATAATTGTCTATTGCTAAAAAAAGTTATATGGACGCATACTCTCAGATGATAATAGACGCAGTAGAGAAAACAAAAAATGCGGTTGTTAAGATCAATGTTTTCAAAACTATAAAAGGGCAGCTCAGACCGGTTGGTTCTGGATCGGGATTTATATTCTCCTCCGACGGAATGGTTTTTACCAATAGCCATGTTGTGCATGGCGCAGAAAAGATTATGGTCAGCCTTCTCAACGAAAATGAAATTGAAGGCATAGTCATCGGCGAAGACCCCGATACGGACTTGGCAATTCTAAAGATCTACACGGAGGGCTACTCAGTAGCCAAATTGGGTGATGCTTCCCAGCTTCAGATTGGCCAACTTGTTATTGCTATCGGAAATCCTTACGGATATCAGCACACCGTAACAACGGGAGTTGTAAGCGCATTGGGAAGAACATTGCAAACTCAATCCGGCAAACTAGTAGACAACGTCATCCAGTCAGATGCTGCCTTAAACCCTGGCAATTCCGGCGGACCGATGATTACAACGGACAGCGTAGTTATTGGCGTTAACACCGCAATGATCCAAGGGGCACAGGGATTGAGCTTTTCAGTGGACATCAATACGGCAAAAGAGATTGCGCAACAGCTGATTCAGCACGGAAAGGTCTTCAAGGCATACTTAGGTATCATGCTTCAGGAGATCAACATTAATCCAAAGGTTAAACACCATTTCAATCTATCGAATAAAAGAGGGTTGTTTGTTACTAAAATTGAACCAGATTCGCCTGCATCACGGTCGCAGCTGCAGGAAGGCGACATCATTATCGATTTCAACGGACATCCTGTCAACTCCACGCACGAGCTTTTTAAAGAGCTATCGAAAAAAGAAATTCTTACGATCGTGGATATTTCGGTAATAAGACGGGCAGAGCTGTTACATTTCACCGTTGCTCCGCTGGAAGTGAAGCAACGAGCCTAACATTCAAGTCCACACTCAATATCGCTTCCGCTTGAAACCTGATGTTTTTGATGCCTTGTACGAATTACCGGATGACCGTCCTCTATGGAAATCGCGTTTGGACGAATCGCCGCGTGATCCGGGAGTTTTGCGTTCGGTTACCTCGATCCGCACTTGTCTTCCTTTATATTCAACACCTTTGAATTCGTTCATCAGAAGGTCGGTTTTGTCCTTTTCAATTTCAAAGAACGAATATGCACCCTTTAGCTCGAGCTTCCCGATGGAATTCCGGCTTAGGCCGCTTACATCTTCTATAAAACCCAACATGCCTCCTGTGTCAAGCCCGTCCATCTTGCCGAGGTTTATAAAAAAACGAGTCCCTGTAACGTAGCGATCGTTGTCCGCACTTCCGGATCTTCGTTCGTCCACGTTCAAGTCGGGTGCGTTGCGATAATAATCCAGAAACCGATTGAACTCGATAGAGGCAAACCGCTTTATCAGATCTTGCTTGGTGATATCCTTCAACTCTTCGTAAACGGCTGGCAAGAATTCGCCTATTTCATCTTCATTCACTTTTACCTCTCGCACTTTGTGCATAAGAGCCAGTAATTGTTTCTGACAGACCTCTGAACCAGTAGGCACCATCATCCTCTTGAAGGGTGATTTCAGAGTTTTTTCCAACTGTTTCACCCTGCCAAGTTCTTTCCTCGAAATCATGGCAATGGAAATTCCCCTCTTACCAGCTCTGGCCGTACGTCCGCTCCGGTGTGTGTAAAATTCCATTTCGTCAGGCAAATTCATATGGATCACATGTGTGATATCTTCGACGTCAATTCCGCGCGCAGCAACATCAGTTGCAACCAGAATCTGGAGTGCGCGATTTCGGAATTTTAACATCACACGGTCTCGTTGCTGCTGTGTAAGATCTCCGTGCAGGGCGTCGGCGTTATATCCATCTTTCATCAGCATCTCAGCAATCTTTTGCGTGTCAATGCGGGTACGGCAAAATATCAAACCGAAAATCTCGGGATTGTCATCTAAAATTCTTTTCAACGCGAGGTATTTATCCCTTTCCTGGACCATCACATAGTGATGCTCAATATTGATATTGCCTACGTTCTGTTCCCCAATAGTGAGTTCATAGGGATCAGTCATATAATTCTTCATGATCGCCTTTACTTCGCGCGGCATTGTCGCCGAAAAGAGCCAGGTATTTTTTGCGTCAGGTGTGAAGGATAATATTTTGTCCAGGTCTTCTTTGAATCCCATGTTGAGCATTTCGTCCGCTTCATCCAGCACGACATATTGAATAGTGCCCAGATTGATTGCCTTTCGATCAACTAGGTCGATCAAGCGTCCTGGTGTCGCTACAATGATCTGGGCCCCGCGCTTTACTTTGCGGATTTGCTCGCTTATGCTTGAGCCGCCGTAAACCGCAACAATGTTAAAAGGCTTAAACTTTTCCGTAAAATTTTCGAGATCGCTTGCAATCTGTAGGCCTAATTCCCGTGTGGGGGCGAGTATCAAGGCCTGTGTATGCCTGCTTTCCTCATCAATTAATTCAAGTAGAGGTAATCCAAAGGCTGCCGTTTTTCCCGTTCCCGTCTGTGCAAGTCCTACAAAGTCCCGGTTGCCTTTCAAGAGTACTGGAATTGCTTTTTCCTGGATGGGGGTTGGTATTTCAAAGCCTATTTGTTGTACCGACTCGACTAATCCCTTGGACAGACCCAAGGATTCGAAAGATTTCATTAAGATTTTTTATGTAAGCCGCAAAGGTAAGGGAAATGATTGAGAGATTGTAAAATTGTAAAATTGAAAGATTGACAGATTCAAAAATTGGAAGATTGAATAATTTTCCAATTTTCTAATCTTCCAATCTCTTAATCTCCGTTATATTTGCGCACTTCGAAGGGGCATTAGCTCAGCTGGCTAGAGCGTCACGCTGGCAGTGTGAAGGTCATCGGTTCGACTCCGATATGCTCCACGTTAATAGCCGGAACAATATCCGGCTATTTCGTTTTCTGACCCTCAGAAGCGAATAATAAAGCAAGTACCGACGTCGATTTTGCTTTCGGCGGTGATGGAACCCCCGAGCGCCTCAACCTGGGTTTTAACGAGGAAAAGCCCAACACCTTTGGCGTCCTGATGGCTGTGAAAAGTCTTGTGAAGACCAAATAGCTTCGTGCCGTGTTTGGCCAAATCAATACCCAGACCGTTGTCCTGAACCCTTAGTTCCACACCGCTTTCAATCGTTGCCGTCGTCACCTTAATCTCAGGTTTCCTTTTTGGAGAGGAATATTTCAAGGCGTTGCTCAGTAGGTTTTGGAATATGCTTTCCAGGTATGCTTTCGAGTAATAGATTTTTGGAGCGTCATTGAAATCAAAGGATATGGATGCGCTTCGCTGAATCAATTCTCCTTCCAGCGATTGTATGACCTTATCGAAAACCTCTTTAAACCGGATTTCAACCCTGGGTATATCGGTATCGGTCTTCACTTTCAGCGTTTCCATGAGTTCATTCATGGTTTCACCCAGATTGCTGGAAACAATCTTTATTTTCTCAAATATCTGCTGATAATCATGGAGCGCGCTATTTGCATCAAGCAAGCTAATGAGCGCCTTAATATTTCCCACGGGAGATCTGAGGTTGTGGGAAATGATGTGCGCAAACTCATCCAATTGGCGGTTTTGTTCCTGCAGTTTAATAGCTACCGCTTCAAGACTTTGCTTAGAACGCAACAGTTCCTCCTCGGATTTTTTCCGCTCCGTAATATCAATCGCGGAAGTATACATCAACTGGTTCTTAACATCCGTAGCCGAACTCCATAATAACCACCGGTACGAACCATCCTTGCATCGGCATCGGTTCTCAAAATGCTGAAGGTCATTTCCCTGTGAAATGAATTTCAGCATGTCTTCAGTAGCGGCAATATCCTCTTGGTGGATGAACTCCACGATGCGTCTTGCCTTCAACTCCAACTCGGTCCATCCCAACAACTGTTCCCATGCTGGGCTCAATTTTTTGAAATAACCATCGAACCCCGTAATGGCGTTTAAATTTACGGCGGTGTTAAATAACCTGTAATTTTCTTTGGCAACTCTAAGCAGTTCTTTTTCAGCATTTTTTTGAGCGGTAATATCAATTATGAATCCTTCAATAGTAACACTGCCATCATCCTGTATAACCGGCATTCCATCCTCCTTCACAAACCTCCACGTATCGTTATTATGACGGATTCTGTATTCTATGCTAAAATTCCTTCTCTGTTCAACGGCGTGCTCAATTTCAATGCGGATCCGGTCCTGATCATTGGGATGGTACAAGTCAGCAAAGTTCATTCGTCCAGATAGGAATTCATTGGCGCTGAAGCCCGTGAGTTCTTCGACGCGCGAGTTCAAATAAATCATCGAACTCCGCTCATCATTCTTCCTGAGATAGATAACACCTGGAATATTTTCGGTAAGCGATCTGAATTTTTCTTCGCTTTTGATCAGCTTTCTCTCATCTTGTCGTCTACTGGTAATATCCTCAACACGAATAGTAAGCCGGTTCGTCGGTTTGCCATTTTCATGGATCATGGCAAACTTTGCATTGAACCAGCGCGTAGATCCAGGAACAATCGATTGATAATCGTAACTCTCTGGCTGACCTGTAGCCATCACTTTGGTCCGCAGTTCTTCGAGCGGTTTTGCAAATTCATCATCAAAAATCTCTTTAAACGTTCTACCGAGAATTTTTGATCGCGGAAAAAAAAGATCATCATCATTTTTAGCCCACACATTCAGAAAACGTCCATCATCATCTATTTCAAAAACAATATCGTCTAAAGAACTCACCAAGGCATTTAAGTGAGCTTCAGATCGTTTCATTTGTTGTTGAACGCGTCTCATTTCCGTAATATCCGTAGCCACGCAGGCGTACCCAAGCAGTTTACCATTGTCATCCCACAAGCCGCTAATGGAAAGAATAACGGGTACACGCGATCCGTTCTTTCGTATGTAAGTCCACTCATCCTGATCGGGGCTTCTCGTGATCTGTACCTTAAAGGAGAGAGCTTGAAAATTAGGTTCGACATCGACGCCAAGTTCCTCTGATAATTTGCTGGCCCTGTTGATGAGTTCAATGCCGTCGTGCAATATCACTAACGTTGCTTTGCCGATCAATTCCTCAGAAGAATATCCCAGCAAGTCTTCGCCAGCCTTGTTAAAGCTGGTAATGATTCCTTTTGTGTCCGTCGAAATTATTGAAAGCGCAGAAGCGTTTATGATTGCTTCTTGCAGGCGATACGCTTCTGCTAACGCGTTTGTCATGTTTTCTTCCGCCCCATATTTTGGTAATGGAAACTTATCCATTTATTAATTCCCTGAACATAAATTTATAAAATTGGCTTGCATGGTGTATTGCTCATGAAAAATAATTATGGGAGCTGTCGGGTATTGAAACCGCGTTGTCTCGATGCCTCGAAAATGACAACTGCTGCTGCTGTCGATACATTTATTGAATCGATCTTACCCTGCATAGGAATAATTATGTTTTCAGTCGAGTTATTGATCCAGCGTGGCGATAGGCCGAAGGACTCAGTTCCCATGATAACTGCGCAGGGCTGAGTATAATCAACTTCATGGTAAGGCTTCGATGCCTTTAAGGAAGTACAAAAAATTGCAATGTCCTTACTTCTAAGCCAGACCATCGTTTCTTCAGAGGGTGCAGACGCTATTTGATTGCTAAATACACAGCCGACACTCGACCGAATAACATTTGGGTTGTAAAAATCCACTCGCGGATCGCAGATAATAACTGCATCGATACCTGCAGCATCAGCAGTCCGCAATACCGCGCCAAGATTCCCCGGTTTTTCTACCGCCTCCAATACCAAAAGCAAGGGCTTTGAACTTAGTCTTACCGCATGCAGCGGATGATGTTTCTGTTCCGCCAAAGCGATAATTCCTCCCGTGCTTTCTCGATACGCAATTTTGCTAAAAACACTTTCCCGAACAGGTATTAATAGTTGGTCGTTCTTTAGAATCGTTTGATCTTCCTTTAGATCGACGATTTCCGGACAAAAAAATATGCTGGTGATATTATATCCAGCATCGATTGCAAGGCCCAGCTCTTTACGTCCTTCAATGACGAAAAGATTCTGGATTTTGCGTTCCCTTGCCTTTTCCAAAGCAAGCACATTTTTGATCTTTGGGTTTTGCGAACTGGTAATGATCGGATGCATGGAGATGTCTGGATTGCAGCGCCTTGTCTTAACCGCCATCGTTTGTGGTCAGCCGTATGGTCTGCATGCAACGTCAAAAAAAGTCGCCGCTTAACAAAACGTTCAACATTGCCGCCGTCTTTTAACGAAGATAAGACTTTATTACAATATTGCCGGACAGGCGTACTTAGCAAAAACACCTTAAAAAGTTCCTGTGAAACCTCTCTCTGTGGGGGGGATGATCTCGTTAACAAATTCAGACAGTTTTTGTATTGGCCATCATTATTCTCAGATAACTCATAAATATTTAAATTTAACTAAGAAACGTGGAAATAACGAGCCACGGTTTTTGCGTCGTTGTCCTTCTTCTAGCGAACTTGATTATGAAAGGGAGATCCTGGCCGGTTGTTCTGACTTTTTTTTTCGGCGTGCTAAGCACGGTGGCGCAGGCTCAGCGACAAAAGGAAATTGATAGCCTGAACCGGCTTCTCCGAACCTACTCTCAAAATGACTCGAATCGTCTGAAGTTGTATGGTGAGCTTTCCTGGCTGTATGCCACAACTCGATCGCAAACCAACACAGCAAAAAAGTATGCCGACAGCATCCATAGCCTTGCTCTTGCCCTAAATGATCCTAGAGGGGTCGCATTGGCCCAATTTTACTATGGGGGTGCGGATCGCTTTGAAAGAAATTTCAGTGATGGGATCAGACATCTCAACGCATTTATTCAGTTTCAGGTGCAGGACGGGGATTCGGCGAAGGTAGCCATGGGACTTTTCCAATTGGGAGCTATCTACCTGGCGATGGACGACGTAGAAAAAGGTCTGAAAGCGCTCTATCGCGCCCTTGCGATTCATGAAAAGGAGTCTGATCCATCCGGTGCCAATTTCGTACTCAACGCGATAGGTACTGTTCTAAAAAACTCGCGTAGATACGATGAAGCGATCCAGGTGTATAACAAAGTGTTATCAACGGATAGCCTCGACTCAGATGTATTGATGAATTTAGGAAATGTTTATGCCGAGCTAAAAGAATATGATGAGACTTTAAAAAATTATAAAAAAGCATTGAAGGTAGACATGGATAGCGAACAGAACTGGGCCATTGCATACGATCTGGCAGCTATTGGTGAGTTGTTTAACACACGTCAACTTTACGATAGCGCCCTGCAGTTTCACCTGCGAGCCCTCGCAATAAGAGAAGGTTTACCGGATAAAAATGAAAGAGGAATCAGCCTTTCCCAGGTCGGATTGACTTACGCCTATCTGGGAGAATTTCAGCGTGCCGAGAAATTATTGCTTGACGCCTTAGCAATTGCTAATGCTATACAACTGCGCTCTCTGAAAAGAGATACGTATGAAAAACTCGCAATACTTCACGAGAGAAAAAACGAGGTTGCTAAGTCCTACGATTATTTCAAGAAGTTCACTGCCGTTAAAGATAGTTTGTTGAATGAAGAATCAGTTCGACAGATTAATGAATTGAAAACTCGATTCGAGACTGCAAAGAAAGATCATCAGATAGAATTATTATCGAAAGAGAATGAGGTAAATATAAAAGAGCGCGAGAGACTTTCGGTGGTAAAAAACTCTGTACTAACAGGCATTGTTCTCATAGGGTTGCTTGCGGGTTTAATAGTCTATGTACTTCTGCAACGGTTGAGAAATCAGAAATTGTTAACTGCCAAGAATAATGAAGTAAAAGAAGCCCAGTTCAAAAATCAACTAAGCGAATTGAAAATGAAGGCCTTACAAGCCCAAATCAATCCCCATTTCATTTTCAATTGCATGAACTCCATCAATCAAATGATTGTGGATGGAGACAATGACAGGGCTTCCCTCTATCTTTCAAAACTTTCAAGACTGATCCGTTTGATACTTGAGAATTCCGACTCCACGGAAGTATCGCTGAAAGATGAAATCGCACTCCTGGAATCATACATACAACTGGAGGAGCTTCGATTCAACGGCACCATACAATATAATCTTGATACGCAAGAGGATCTTGATCCTGAAAATACGTTCTTGCCTTTTATGGTTCTTCAACCTTTTGTGGAAAATGCAATATGGCATGGGCTGGGACCGAAAGGCCCAAATAGCAAGGGCAGGATTGATATTTCGATAAAACAAAATGAGGGACTGCTGGTTTGTCAAATCGAAGACAATGGTATTGGAAGGGACAAGGCTCTGGAACTTCAAAAGAAAAGTGTATGGAAGACCAGGTCTATGGGGTTAAAGATAACTGAAGAGCGGTTAGGGTTGATCAACAAGGAACTAAAGCGACAACTCATTCACATTACCGATCTCAAGGATTCATTGGGTCATGCATTAGGAACAAGGGTTGAGGTCACCATTCCAATATTATAGCTTATGATACGAAGTATCATCATTGATGATGAGCCTCTCGGTAGGAAATCCATAGGGGTTGCTATAGAAAAGCATTGTCCAGAAGTTGAAATCGTTGCACTGTGTGACAATGCGCAGGAAGGGATAGAAACGATAAAACAACTTCAGCCCGACCTCGTGTTTCTTGACATACAAATGCCCGGTATGTCTGGTTTTGATCTGCTACAACATTTGGCGCCTGTAACTTTCGAGATCATCTTCGTTACCTCGTACGATCAATATGCCGTCAAGGCGTTCAAATTCAGTGCCATCGATTATTTACTGAAGCCCATCAATCCTGAGGAACTCATACAAGCCGTGAGCAAAGTGAAGAATAAGAACGACTCAGTTAGTATAACGAACCGTTTTGAATCCTTGCTGAACAACATTCATATTAACCTGGGAAAAATTGAAAAAGTAGCAATACCCACACATGATGGAATAGACTTCTTTAATACCAATGACATAATATATTGTCAGGCTGAAGGAAGCTATACGAAACTTTTCCTTGTGAACAATAGAAAAGAGCTGGTATCGAGAACGCTCAAGGACTTTGATAATCTACTAAGCGGATCTGGCTTTTGCCGTGTACACAACTCAACGTTAATAAATTTAAAACATGTTGAAAAGTATATTAAAGGAGAAGGAGGGTATGTAATTCTTACGGAGGGGCATCATGCAGATATCTCTCGGAGAAAAAAAGAAGAATTCTTGAACATCCTACATAAAATTTAGAGAATCCGTTGCCAGTTATTTGGAATTCCTTCCATTCACAAAGGCACTGTCGCCATTCAGTAGCTAGCAGTTCAGAAACGCTATAACGCCTATTTACTTTACTGACAATTAACCGCCTGTTGTAAATCTGGTAAGAAGAGTTTCTGACTGTTTGATTATTTCTAAAGGACAAGGCTATGAAATCGACCAATCGTTTTTTGAAGATGCTCGTCATGTTGACGATGAGCACTTCGATG
>JAICGJ010000137.1 GCA_025923195.1 Chryseolinea sp. | reverse complement strand
TGATCAAACGGTAGCTATCGATGGTCGCGTAGGTGAATACGTTGCTATCGCCCGACGAAAGGCAGATACCTGGTACGTTGGGGCGATGACAAATTGGAACGCTAGAAATTTAACATTGGATTTCTCCTTTCTGCCGAGAGGAGTTTACCAAGCTGAAGTCTTTAAGGATGGCATCAATGCCGACCGTGAAGCCTCCGACTACAAACGAGAAGTTATCAAAGTTGATTCGGGTGACCGGCTTGAAATACACCTTTCAAGCGGCGGCGGTTGGGCTGGGATATTGAAGAAAGTTAATTAGTGGATATTTCTCCAAGTTGAATTAAAAAGCTCGGAAAAATTCCAAAAAGACCTGAAGCGTTACTAATAATTAGATCGCAAGTCTCATGCTGGAATTCGGGTCTGCACCAAAAAAAGGTGTGGTCAATCGTCAAGTCTACTTCCGCTGGAACTTACGGGATTCTGATGATCCACGGAAGACAACTCCTCATTGACGAAATTGCCGTTCGCGTCGATGGGCAATTTTTGAGCAGATATCAGCTGCTGATTATATATGTCATCGAATGGAAATGGTAACACGTCTTTCAATTCCACCATAGATAGAAATTTTAGTTTGCTTCTTTCCAATTTATCACTGTAAAAAGAAACGGAGTTAGAAAAAGCATGTAACCCATATTTATATTTCAGTTTACCGGTTATGGTCTGATCTTTTTTCCACTCCATTTCAGTCTTCCAACCATCGGCGATCAACTGCACTTGGATCAATACTTTTCCATTGAGTTTAAGCTTCGCGTAGAACAGATCAAAAATACCGGCAATCAGGTTCTCTGAGACATGTTGTAACACTGCGAAGCTGTAAATCAAGTCGACTGAGTTATCATCAATTCTTGCAGCCTCGTTCTTAAAGACATTTAAGTAGTGTAAGTTGTCTTTATGGTTAATTGTTTTTGCACAGAGTAAGACGCCATCGGATATATCCAGGGCATAGACTTTTTTCGCCTTGCCGGCTACAATTTTCGCGAGAAATCCAGGCCCACAACCATAATCCATCACTACAGATTGAGGAGTAACATGGCGGGAAACTATATACTCGAAAAGCAACTGTCTGGTTCTCAGATTCCGTTTATATTCGCGAATTAAAAATGACTTTCTATCGTCCCTTTCGCCGAAAAAATAGTGGGGGCTCAAAGCCAAGATATTGAGGGCAGCCGTCTTTTTGTATTTCTGTGGCGTACTTTTTAAAAGCAATCTGATCCACTTCGCATCGAGGAAGGTCTGGCTCTTTTTGCCAACGATAAAAAACATCTTAACAGCAAAGAGAAACTTCTTTATCATTGCAATTCCGGATTAATGGCCCAACCATTTACCCAATTCCACAATTTCATGTCATTGTTAAAGTAATTTACTTAGGATAGTTCTTGGTTACAAATCAAATCGCGTATTATATCTAAGCAATCATTGCAAGCCCGGTTGCGATGATCAGACAGGTCGGAACAGACGATCTTCAGTCGTCCTTCGATAATAGTAAGACAGGACCAGCCTTCCGCCAGATAGACTCGAGCCAGTGTCCGCCAGCTGGCGGATATGGAGCCCAACGAGCTACCAACTGCTTATACATTTTGATGTAGAATTTCCCTTCTGATAAATTGTCTTCCGGTGGCCGATTTCAGCTCTTTCTCTCTTCGCAAGGCCTCGCGTTTTGTTTTGAACGTCTCAGTATGAACAAGTTTCCAGGGGCGAAACTTGATAGTCCAACCTTTGGTGCCCAACTCATTATGTGAACTTATTCTAGCCCGCAGATCAGAGGTGAACCCTATATAGATCTTGTTGTGTTTCACATTGTGAAGGATGTAGACATAGTATAGCATACAACGGAAAAAGCGATTATGATCGCTTTTTTAGTAGCGGGGACAGGACTCGAACCTGTGTCCGCCAGCTGGCGGATAAGAGCCCAAGGGCTACCAACGGGGGCCGTCACTAAAAAAGCATCAAACCAAAAAGACGATTTTTCATCGTCTTTCAACATTGTAGCGGGGACAGGACTCGAACCTGTGACCTTTGGGTTATGAGCCCAACGAGCTACCAACTGCTCCACCCCGCGATGTAATTAAATGATTTTATAACTCACTGGTCCTTAAAATCGTTCGCAAAAGTAGGTCAGCAATAGTTAAAAAACAAGTTGTTAGCCTAACTCAGGTGCAAAGCCGGTAAGATTAGGAACAGGTATTATGCCCGTTTCGCATCCTGCAGTAGTATATTTTGCAGGACCTCGCCTCCACCGTCATTTTGCTGGACTTTTTCCAATATCTGATGATCCCACAGTTCTTTAAATACAAGACTATATTTTCTTAATTCCTCAAAAGTGCCCTTATCGACGATGCACCCCTCCTTTAGAATATACACGTAATCAAAATAATGCAGGAGATGCAGCCGATGAAGCGACGAGATGATCGTCTTACCTTTAAAGGCATCAAAGAGATTCTCATAAATTCGCCTTTCTGTGCGAGGATCGATGCTGCTGGTCGGCTCATCTAGTAGTACGAAGTCGCTGCTTTTGGCAGCGAGAATGCCTCTGGCTAGTGCCAATCGTTGTTTTTGCCCACCTGACAGGTTTACACCCTTTTCCTGGATATTGGTATCCAAGCCGTTTGGGAGCATACGAACAACCCCGTCAAAATTTGCGGCCAAACAGGCTCTCTTGATTTCCTCATCTTGAAATTTTAACCCCAAGGTGATATTGTACAAAATTGTGTTTTCGAAAATCTCCGGATCTTGTGGCAGGAGCGTCACGTGATTGGAAATCGTCTCAAAAGGCTCTAATTGACTGCCGTCGATCTTAACGAAAGACTTTTCGTGCGGCTGGAACAGCCCTCTGAGCAGAGCCAAGAACGTGCTCTTTCCGCTCCCGCTTTCCCCAATTAAAGCGATCCGTTGTCCTCTGTCTATGCGGATGCTTAAGTCGTGAATGCCCACGCGCCTTGAAGGTGTCTGCCGGTCGGAACGATAGAAATTCAAGTTTTCGATATCGACTGTCTTCCAATCAAGGGGCAATTTTCTTTCTGTATCCGGGGAATGTTTGTGATCATATGCCGCTTCAATATCTCTAATGTTTTCCAATTCAGTATTGAATTTCATTATTTGAGTGTAATGGCCAGCGATATCGTTGAACACGCTCGTAAACTGATTTACATACCCCAGCAGCACCACTAAACCGCCGATAAAGAAAGTTGACGATGTATTCCAATGCTGATACAAGTAGCCGATGGTGGTTACACAGTAAATCAATCCCACCATCATTTGGGCGGTAAACCATTTCCACTCGTTTACTGTGACGTTTCTCTTAAATGGAGGAAAGACAGCCATTAGTTTTTGCATATAAGTGGCTTGTATCCTTTTCTCCAGGCGAAGGGTGATAACGGTTATAATATTGGACAGACTGTCGAATAACGTGGAAGATACGACGTGTTCGCGTTCGTTTACTTCCTTTAACGAACGGATAAAAACCTTGTCAAACTTGGCAATAATCCAGATCGTGAAAATTCCTAATGCGACGCCGATCGTTCCGAACAAAGGTGAAAAGTATAACATAGCGCTGAATGAAAAGAAAAATTTTCCGAAGGAATAAAAGTAAATGAACCCGTTCTGAAAAAAATCTCTTAACGCTTCGTGCGCTTTCCTTAGCTTATTGATTGTTGAACCACTATGATTGTCCTGGTGCCATTTAGCCGGCAGGTGAAGTATTTTATGATACACTTCCTCTATGAAATTGCTGCTTAACGTAAACGCCAATTGGCGTTCCATTACTCTACCCGGACCGTGGAAGGACCACTCCAACAATCGCAGTCCCAGAAATCCAGCAATATAGACCCATCCTGTTTTCAGGATATCTGTACCCTGAAACTGAAGTTCATTTACAAACCAACCGTAAAACAATGGGTTGATTGCAACGACTATGGTTGCGCCGATGAACATTGCATAGATTAAAACAAAACGCTTCTTTTCGAGGCGGGCATATTTCCAAGCTGTTGCCAGCAAGGAGAAGTAAGGATTGCGCATTTAGCGTTACGAGGTTTTCGTGCGAAGTACGGCAGTGTTTATTTGAAAAGCTGATCAATAACAATTGGAATATTACATTCCTGATAGCTGGAATCTATCCCGTGAATTCTGATTCGTTGATTTGCAGCATTCACAATAAACTTAATGGGCGACTAAAAAAGAGGTTACCTTTGCAGATCTTTATGGACCAGACATCCTTTAAATCAGGTTTTGTAAGCATTGTGGGCAAGCCGAATGTCGGTAAGTCATCGCTTATTAATAAGCTGATGAATGAAAATATCTCAATCATAACAGCGAAAGCACAGACAACCCGCCATCGGATCATGGGTATTCTAAATGGCGAAAACTATCAAATCGTGTATTCAGACACGCCTGGCATTCTAGAGCCAAAATACACCTTACACGAAGCTATGATGAGTTATGTAAAGGTTTCGCTGGATGATGCGGATCTCATTCTACTGGTCGTATCCATAGAGGACAAATATGAACCTGACTTATTTGATCGTTTCAAGGCCATCAAGACTCCGTTATTGCTTGTTGTAAACAAGATAGACCTTGCCAAGGGATCGCAGTTACATGATAAGGTACTCTACTGGAAAGAGTTCCTTCCTAATATAGTCGAAATCGTTACTGTCTCTGCCAAGACGGGCCAGCACATAGACTCACTATTGCCGAAGATCCTTGAGCGGATACCTGTACATCCACCCTATTTTCCGAAGGATGAATATACAGACCGGTCTGAAAGATTTTTCGCTTCCGAGATTATACGAGAAAAGATATTCCTGAACTATGAACAGGAGATTCCATACAGTACAGAAGTATCGATCTCTTCGTTTAAAGAAGAAGCAGACATTATCAGAATCAGCGCAACGATATATGTCGAGCGCGATTCTCAGAAAGGCATTATTATCGGAAAAGCGGCTAGTGCCATAAAGAAGGTAGGTGTCGAAGCGAGAAAGGATATGGAAGTTTTTTTTGGTAAGAAAATCTTTCTTGAGACCCATGTTAAAGTAGCAGACAACTGGCGAAAACAAAGTTTTAAACTAAAGCAGTTTGGTTACCTGGAATAAGGCTTGACCAATATTTTCAAATTCACAGAGCAAAATTTTTTTTAAAGAATGGCTAATATCGTAGCAATTGTAGGTAGACCAAACGTTGGAAAGTCCACGTTCTTCAACCGTATGGTTGAGAAGCGCGAAGCCATTATGGACAACATGCCGGGAGTTACCCGTGACAGGCATTACGGTTATGCTGAGTGGTGTGGAAAATACTTTACTGTCATTGATACTGGGGGCTATGTTACGGGTTCTGAAGATAAGTTCGAGGCGGAAATTAGAAAACAAGTGAAGTTAGCGATTGACGAGGCTTCTGCTATCATATTCATGGTCGACTGCCGGGATGGGCTTACAGGGTTTGACAAGGAATTTGCCAATGTACTGCGGACTTCGAAGAAACCGATTTTCGTTGCAGCGAATAAGGCTGATACACCTGATAAAGCAATCTACGCCGCTGAATTCTACGAGCTCAGTCTAGGCGAAGTGTATCCTATCTCGTCAGAAAACGGTGGCGGTACTGGCGAGCTTTTGGATGAAGTAGTGAAAACGTTTCCCTCGGAGGGCGTGGAGGATCCAAACGCAGGCATTCCTAAGATTACAATCGTGGGTAGACCCAACGTTGGCAAGTCATCGCTTTTGAACGCCTTGTTGGGCACCGAGCGTAGTATCGTAACCGATGAAGCGGGAACTACTCGCGATGCCATACATTCCCATTATAATTTGTTTGGAAAGAATTTCATTTTGATTGACACAGCTGGTGTACGGAAAAAGGGTAAGGTAAAAGAGGACATTGAATTCTATTCAGTTCTGCGCTCACTCAGGGCGTTAGAGGAGAGCGATGTTTGCATTATCGTAATCGATGCCGAACGAGGATTGGAGGCTCAGGATGTCAACCTGATCAGTCTGGCAGAGCGGCAAGGAAAGGGTATGGTGATCATGGTTAACAAGTGGGATCTTGTAGAGAAGGATTCGAAAACGGCGGATAAGTTTAAGAAAGAAATTCTGGAGAAAATTGCGCCAATCGATTATATCCCAATCATTTTTGCCTCTGTATTGACAAAACAGCGGATATTCCAAGTGATCGAAAAAACAGTGCAAGTTTTTGATAATAAGACCAAAAAAATACCTACTTCAAAAGTTAATGAGGTATTATTGCCGGAAATAGGGAGAAATCCACCACCATCCATGAAGGGTAAGCACATTCAAATTAAGTACATTACCCAGGTAAACGCTCGGTTTCCATCGTTTGTTTTTTTCTGTAACCTCCCACAGTACATTCAGCGATCTTATGAGCGCTTTCTCGAAAATAAACTTCGCGAACACTTTGATTTTGAGGGAGTACCAGTGCGTTTGATCTTCAGGAAAAAATAAGTTTTGTTGCTGCGAGATCATATTACTGCTATATTTGCGGTGAATTTTTAAAACCTGTAACTATGAAAAAATTGTTTGCATTGTTAGCTGTTTGCGGCTTTGCTTGGACTTTCGTTGCCTGTGGCAAGAAGACTGAGCCTGCCGCTGAAGCTGTTGATTCTACAGCTACGGAAGAAGTAGTTGTTGATTCCGCTTCAGATGTAGTAGATACTACTGCTGTAGATTCAGCCGCAGTACAATAATGGTCTGAAAAAGATTATTGTCGTAAAAGGCTTTAGAAAACTAAAGCCTTTTTTTATATGTATGAACCAAAGTAGCGTTTTAGAAATACTAAGATTCCACCTACCTCCTGCTTCCATTGAGTACTGCTTCAACCTCTGGATGTCATGCCCCTTTGAGCTGAAACTTTCAAAAAGCAGACAAACCAAAGTTGGCGATTTCACCAGCAAGCGAAGCAGAAAGCACCCAAGAATTACTCTGAACAACGACCTTAATCCCTACCTCTTTCTAACGACGTACATTCATGAAGTCGCGCATCTACAGGTGTTTCTTAGGCATGCCGACCAAGTCGATCCCCATGGAGAAGAGTGGAAACAGACTTTTACCAACCTCCTGATTCCTTTGTTGTGGGAGAATGTGTATCCACAGGAAATCCTTCACGAACTTAGAAGGCATATGATTAATCCGAAGGCCAGTTCTTTCGCAGATGCGAAACTCACTGAAGCCTTCCGTTTATATGATGCAGACAGGACGCATGCTGCTATTCTTGCGCAGTTACCTGAGGGAAGCATATTTCAACTTCAGGGAAAGTACTTTAAGAAAGGTAAGCTTAGGAGAACAAGAGTGTTATGTAAAGAGCTGAAATCAAAGAGAGATTATTTAGTGCCTGCTGATGCATTAGTAAAAGACGTTCAATTAAGTCTCCTCTGAATCAGCCCATTGATTAACTCATAAAAATGCAACGGTCGCAATGTACGCCAGCGATCGACTTGTAGCGTTCCACCCATATTAATATACTGATCGATATTATATTTCTTCAACTCATCCTGAACGAATTCTGGGAATGACACGGCGGCGATCCAACCGTCTTCCACTTCCTCAAACCATTCTTCATAGTAACAATCATCTGAACCGTGGAAGTTAAGGATGTTTTCTCCTATAAGGATAAATTTCTTGATACCGTTTTGAAGCAAAACCTCAATGAGGTTTCTCTTTAGCATCATGATATCATTGTTGATGGCATCATTCCACTCACCGATAAATTCCAGTACCGTAAAACCAATGGTATAGTCGGTATAAAGAATTTTTAGGTATAGCGTTTCCGAGCCGATAGAATCCCAGGCAGGGTCGATATAATAACCGTAGATGGTTTCAGAATAGACATCATGATTGTACTCCTTTCCAAAAAAAGGCGACAGCTTGTCTAGGGAGGGATCATAGTACTTCAACCAATTATAGTATGGTTCAATTTCATGCATTATTTTTTCCTGCTCTCAACTGCTTTTCTTACAGAACCGAACTGGCTTAGTAATTGTTCGGCCTCCTCATAAGAAACTCCCACCTCGCTCATAATCATCTTCACTCCCCTGTCTACAAGTTTGACATTGGTTAGTTGCATATCGACCATCTTATTTCCCTTGACTCTGCCAAGCTTTATCATTGTTGTAGTGGAAATCATATTGAGAACTAGCTTCTGGGCTGTGCCTGCCTTCATCCTAGTACTGCCCGTTACGAATTCTGGACCGACCACGACTTCGATGGGAAAATCTGCATGTTTGGCCACCTCGCTGTCCAAGTTACAAACAATGCAACCCGTGATAATACCATTCGCTCTGGCTGCTTTTAACGCACCAACCACATATGGCGTTCTTCCCGAAGCTGCAATTCCAACCAGAACGTCCTGCTGATTTATTAAATGCTCCTCCAGATCTTTCCATCCCTGCTTGAGATCATCCTCGGCATATTCCACAGCTTTTCGAATGGCCTTGTCTCCCCCTGCGATAAGTCCTATCACTTTCCCATGTGGCATTCCATAGGTAGGAGGAATTTCTGATGCATCGACGACCCCAAGTCTCCCGCTGGTACCGGCTCCAATATAAAATAGTCTGCCACCCGCCTGCAATTTCTCTACGGTGACCTTTACTAACCCTTCAATTTTAGGTATGACCCTTTCGACAGAAATCGGCACAGACTTATCCTCGCGATTAATGTTCGCCAGAAGGTCGTGAACACTCATGTGTTCGAGATCCTCATAATAAGAGGAAGATTCAGTTGTGCTCACTTCGTCAAATCCTTTTGATGATATAACGTAAGTCCCGCAATAGGTCCCTCCAAAATGTTTTTGACCGTTATACCTTTATCGTTAGCCACCTGTCTCAAAATGTCGCTGAAATAAAAAGCTATGGAGCCGGTAAAATGAACTTTGAGATTTTTGTAATTCTCGTACTTCATCACATTATTCTCATAGAACTCGGAAAAGCTATTATAGACAAGTTTGTAACAGTAGGGTTCCTTCAAATGTTGAAAGATAAATTTGGTGAAGCTTGCGAGAAATGCACTCGGCCTCTCCTTCTGATAGACATGTTCCAGGAATTCCTCCCGAGTGAAGGGAAAACGTTCGTGAAATTGGTTCCGCAACCCTTGGGGCATTGTCTCCCGCAGATAATCGACGAGAAATTTCTTTCCAATGCTGGTGCCGGAGCCCTCATCGGCCAGTATCCACCCCAAATTTGCGACATTACCAACTATTCGTTCACCATCGTAAGAACAGGAGTTGGAGCCTGTCCCCATGATGCATGCTATGCCTGGCTCACGGCCGCAAAGCGCGCGGGCAGCAGCCAGAAGATCCCAGCCGATTTCAATTTGTGCGTCAGGGAAGAATTCCCGAAAGGCATTCTTGATCGTTAGCTGATTCTTTTCGGACGAAACACCAGCTCCGTAAAAAAAGATCTTATTAATTCCATCAGTAACCTTGGGCATGATTACGTCACGGAAATTTTTAGTTAGGTCTTCAATGGGTTGATAGTAAGGATTGAAGCCGGGTGTGTTGGCTTGGACAATAGTGCCATCAAAAGTAAGGAGCCTCCAGTCTATCTTAGAGCCTCCGCTATCCGCTATTAGGATCATTTGTTCAATTCAGGTAAGGGTAATTATTGAGGTTAGTGTCTAATCGCCAACTTTAATTTAGCAAAGCTAAACCTTGTAAGGAACAGAAAAAATAAATGATGAAATGTGTTTTTGTGTCGCAATTTATGAAATTAACGTGCCAATAATTTTAAACTTGTCAAACACATTGGCATTATGAGGAGCATCCTTTAGTTCGTCTGTCAGATCTTGTCCTGCCCAATGCTCATAATGCTTGCCTGCTCTCCAGAGTTTGGAGCGACTTACATCGTAGATCATTCCTTTATAAGCCACCCAAATTTCAGGTTTGTCCTGCCCATTTCGCAGGGCGAGGTGTGAACGCGTATACGTGGGTAATGTATTCATGCTCAACCTGCCGTAATGGCTTGATAGTCTTTGATGATCGTGTACAAGAATTTTACAGGAGGCATATCTGTCTGGATGTTCAGCATTGCTTTGATCTTTTCAGTTATCAGGATGGCGGGCTGTACGTTTCCTTGGTCGCGGTTTGCCTCCAGTGCCCGTTGTATCAGATCAATGTCCTTTTCAGTCAAATTGATTACCTGTGAAAATGTAGGCGTGTATTCTTCCTCGGCAGCTACAAAAACTTTCTCAGCAGATATTTGCTGCTGTTCGATAAGTTTAACGACAGATGTACCGGCCACCACATCACCCAAACGCTGCCCTTTGCCTCCCATCGCGATTATTATGACCGCAATTGCACCCGACAAAATATAGAAATCAACAAAACCAAATATCCATCGCATGATATAATCACCGACAGTTGGCGGCGTGCCATCCAAGCGTACCACTTTGATCTTCATCATCTGCTTACCAGGAGTCTGACCATTCATGAAAATCTCAAAAAGCACATTGTATAACAACCAAGGAAAGCCTAATAAAAGCAGCCAGATATAACCTGTTTCCACTTCAACCGATAGAAGTATTGCAACTATAAATATTGTATACAGAATCAATATCACTCTGTCGATGAGGTGGCCCAGAATCCTGTCGCCTACACTTCCCAACGGATATTCAATGAAAACATTTTGTGTTGTCCTAACGCGAATGGTTTGCATCCACTTCTAATTTTGTGCAAATTTCAAATTAAAGCTATAACCATGATTATAGTTTTATAAGGCAAGGTAAACTTTTGATAATTCTGTTAAACACCTAAAAACCCGATGAAACTTCAAAGCATGGCCGTTGCATTCATCTGCATTTTCATATTCGGATGTAAGAACAATTCAACTGACGTATCAGATAAAAAACTTCGTGCAAAAGCCAACGAACTGGCACAAAAATTTATTCTTGCAGACAGCCATGTTGACCTACCGTACCGGCTAAAGATAAAACATTTTCGGCTGGAGCGTGAATACCTGGGTATACCCGTTAGTACCAAAGAAGGCGATTTTGATTACGAACGCGCACGCAAGGGCGGCCTGGATGCACCATTCATGTCTATATACATACCCTCTGATTATCAATTAAGAAAAGACATGGGAAAGGCGTTGGCCGATTCTCTCATCGATATGATTTCGGGAATCGTTGATGCGCATCCCGATAAATTCGCATTAGCAAGAACGCCACAAGATATTGAAGCCAATACGGCGGCGGGAAAAATTTCATTGCCCCTAGGCATGGAAAACGGTGCCCCTATTGGTGACAGCCTTGAAAATGTAAAATACTTCTATGATCGCGGAATACGGTACATCACCCTTACACATGCGAAAGACAATCAAATTTGTGATTCTTCTTATGATTCACTGAATCATTGGAAGGGACTTAGTCCCTTCGGAGAAAAAGTTGTGGAAGAAATGAACCGTGTCGGTATCATGGTCGACATCTCCCATGTTTCCGATAGCACTTTCTATGACGTCATTAAAATTGCGAAAGCACCGCTCATTGCTTCGCATTCATCCTGCAGGTACTACACACCAGGATTTCAACGCAATATGTCTGACGATATGATTATTGCACTGGGGAAAAACGGTGGAGTAATACAAATTAATTTTGGAGCATCGTTTTTGGATTCCCTGGCTAGGGTCAATCGCACGCTGTTAGATTCTCTTGAAAAGTTCCTCATATCAAAGGGACTTACCTCGCGAGACTCTGCAGCACAACCCATTATCGACCAATTTGCACACAATCATGCAGCGCTGTACTCCGACGTTGAACGAGTTGCAGACCATATCGATCGCGTTGTCAAGCTGGCGGGTATTGATCATGTTGGTATCGGGTCAGATTATGATGGCGTGGGTGATACTTTGCCCCTTGGGTTGAAGGACGTTTCTGATTATCCAAATTTGCTGTACGTTCTGCTCAAGCGCGGATATAGTGAGGACGATATTGAGAAAATCTGTTCCGGAAATCTCTTTCGCGTTTGGAATAAAGTCATTCAGGTGGCGGGTGGCGCTGTCCAATAGAACTTCATTTTCTTCGTTCTCGCCCCAATTATGACATGCATGGTCACATAGCTCTTCTAGAGGGGATTAAGTCGGATCGCACCTGTAAATTACTCAAAAACAAAAGTAAAGATACGAATGAGGGAGGCTGCCTTTATTAAACAAAATAAGACGCGCTGGGAGGAGTTCGAAAAAGTAATTAAAAGTCCCCAAAATGCCCAACCCGACCGTTTGGCGGAATTGTTCATTCAGATAACGGACGATCTTGCTTTCGCGCGGACGCAATACCCCGAGAGCCGCATCACGCGCTACCTGAACGACTTGGCGAGCAAGGTACATCTAGAGATATATAAGAATAAAAGGGAAGAAAAAAATCGCTTCATAACCTTTTGGAAAGAGGAATTGCCCGCAGTGATGTATGAAGTTAGAAGGCCGCTACTCTATTCACTGATTATATTTTTGGTCGCAGGTGCTATGGGCGCGGTCTCCACTCTGCACGACGATACTTTTGTAAGGCTAATCCTCGGCGACGGCTACGTCAACATGACACTGGAGAACATCAAGCGAGGGAATCCCACAGCAGTGTACGCAGGTGAGAGTGAATTGGCAATGTTTTTTTACATCACATGGAATAATATCTTAGTTTCGTTCCGTGTCTTTGTATTTGGTATTTTTGCATCACTGGGAACAGCCTTTTTTTTAGTTTACAATGGCCTAATGGTAGGAACATTTATCATGTTCTTTTTCAAGGAACAACAGCTTGGGCAGGCGTTTCCGGTAATTATGCTCCATGGGACTGTTGAGCTTTCGTCAATTGTAATTGCTGCGGCAGCGGGTTTCACAATGGGGAATAGCTTACTTTTTCCCGGAACGTATTCGCGTATCGATTCTTTTAAGAAAGGAGCTGTTAAAGGCCTGAAGGTCGTAATGGGACTTGTACCATTCTTCATTCTGGCAGGTCTCATTGAATCTTTTGTTACGCGCTATGCATTCATGCCCATGAGTATTAAACTGCTGATTATTGGATTATCAGCGCTGTTAATGATATACTATTTTGTGATCTATCCAATTCGACTTAAGAACCATGAATAATTTGAACGTTATAGAGTTTCACCGAACCCGTGACTTTAGCCGGAAACTGAATGCAACTTTTGAATTCATCAAGCAGAATTTTAAGCCTTTAGGCAAGAGCATAGTCTTGATCGCTGGTCCGCCCATATTAATTGCGAGCTTGATTCTTGGATCGTTTATGAATGATTTTAATGTATTCACTGGGTCCGCTGCATTGGGCCAGAGCCAGGTATTGGAGACCTATTTTACCTCAGTAACCTTTTGGTTAGAGATTGCTCTGATGATAATCTTTTACACTTTGAGCAGTGTAATGAATATAGCTACCATCAACAATTATCTCCTGTTATATGGTGAAAGGCGCACAAATAATATTGCCGTGGCGGAAGTTTGGATCAGGGTACGCGCTACTTTTTGGATGTATTTCCGAAGCATGTTCCTCTTCATGTTCCTCTTAGTCATCGCATATGTTGTGTTGTTGATTCCAATGTTTGTGCTGGTGGCAGTGTCGCCATTTTTAATGATTATTGGAGTATTCTTTGTCTTCGGCGCATTGATTTACCTTTTGGTAGGAGCGTCACTTACATTTATTATTCGTGCCTATGAGAGAAATGGATTCTTTGAAGCAGTCGGCCGATCTTTTAAGCTGGTGAAAGATAAATGGTGGAGCACGTTTGGCCTCGTGACTATTTTATATTTCATCATGCTCGTGACCTCCTACATTTTTATAATGCCCTGGTACTTCGTCGCCGCCGCATCAGCCATTCACAACGTTTCGGCAAATACTTTTCAAGAGCCGTCTTCCAGTTACCAGTTAATAACAGTCGTTGTCTTTACGTTGTACTATCTCGTTCAGATGGTCCTGGCAGCCCTGCCTATGATTGGTATAGCTTTTCAGTATTTTAACCTACTGGAATTGAAGGAAGCCAAAGGACTTATCAGCCAGATAGAAACAATCGGAAAGACCAGTCCGTCAGCCCCGGCACAGGAGGAACATTACTAATAATTGAAATCGTGTGAAGTTTCACTGGCTGTTTTTTTTACTGCTCATCCTACCTCGATTCTCAATCTGTCAGGAGAGTGATTCGGCGAGTGGTTCTCTTTCGTATTTGGATGACTTTCTAGGGAGCCAAATGGATGCACAGGCATTGCAGGACACCAGCCAGATAACGTCCAGAAATTTTGACGCAAATCAACTAAGCGAACTTGAATCAGATCCTGATCTTAACTATAAGGAGACGCCTACGGTTGCGGAAAGCTTATGGGATAGACTTCTGCTTCTCTTGCAACAATTTTTTGATTCGCTGTTTCGGAATGCTGTTACCACTGATTGGGGAAGACTTTTTTCCTACCTGCTTGGAATTGCTTTGTTGGTTGTCTTGATTATGATGATATTAAAAGTGAACGCCTTTAAGATATTTACGGGGAACGAAGGCGCAGCGGCGGTTCCATATCACGTACTGGACGAGAATATTCATGAAATGGATTTTGATTCGTTGATTGAGGATGCCGCCGCACGGCGCGATTACCGAAAGGGTATCCGGCTCTTGTTTCTAAAGGGTCTAAAAGCGTTAGCTGATAAAGGGTTCATTCACTGGGAACATGGCAAGACAAATCATGACTACTTGGCTGAACTCAGCAAGGAAGATCTTAGGAGCGGTTTTAACGAATTGAACTACTATTTTGAATATGCCTGGTATGGGAATTTCTCCATTAATCGCGAAATGTTTCTAAAGGTTCAACAAATTTTCAAAGATTGGAGCCTGCGGTTGCGATGAAAAAGGATTGGAAATATATTCTATATCTCTCCCTGGCTTTCGGAGCGTTTGTGTCGGTAAAACTACTGAGTCCCAAACAACACAACTGGACGATTACCTTTGCACACAATGACAAAAATCCTTACGGCGCCTATGCATACAGTGAATTATTGCCGGACCTGTTTCCGCGAAAGAAGATCTCTAAATCATATAAAACAGTTTATGAACTGCGCGATTCGCTGTCGGCCGCAGATAATGTGGTAATCATAAGCTCGAGTTTCAGCGCCGATAAAGAAGACACAGAAATCCTATTGAAACATATTGAGAATGGCGGGTCGGCGATAATATCGGCTGAGAGTTTCTGGGGACATTTTGCAGATACCTTGAAGGTATCGACGTATGACTATTTCTTCAAAACCGGAGATATCTTCGGACAGGGAGATACATCCATGTTAAAATTTGTAAATGTCCGGCTGGATACAATGCAAGAATTCGCTTATCGTAGGGATAACATTCACAATTACTTCAACCAATTTGATACCACACGAACGACTATCATTGCCAAAAACGACTACAACTATCCAGTCACCCTCCGGATGAACATCGGAAGGGGAACCTTGATTCTTAACAGCACACCGTTAATTTTTTCAAATATTTACTTGTTGTCATCCGAGAACCACCGGTTTGTCGCTAGTACGCTATCATATCTGCCAGTTGAGAACGTGACGTGGACGCAATATTATCATCTTGGCAGGATGGAATCATCCACGCCCCTGCGTTTTATCCTGACGAATGAGTCGCTGCGGTGGGCGTATTACATCACTTTGTTTTCTATCCTGTTGTTCATGGTATTTGATATGAAAAGACGGCAGCGCGTCATTCCAATCATAAAACCACTTTCCAACACGACGTTGGATTTTGTTAGCACTATCGGAAACCTATACTTACAAAGCGGTGAGCATAAAAATATTGCGGATAAGAAAATTCAGTTCTTTATGGACCAGCTTCGAACGAAATACTGGCTGAATACGAATACCCTGGATGACAGTTTTGCTGTTACGCTGGCAAGAAAAACCGGAAAAGACGAGCAGGAGTCGCGTGATCTTCTCAAAGCAATCATTTCCATCAGGTCAAGAGAAAGCATAACGGCAGATGAGCTGTTAGACTTAAATAAGAAAATCGAGAATTTCCACCTGTAATTGTAAATCCTAATATGGAAGAAAGAATATTTGAAAATCGAATTGATCTCGCCGCGCTGAATACAAGCATAAAAAGGATCCGTGAGGAAATTGGGAAGATAATCGTTGGGCAGGAAACCATGATCGACCTTCTTATTACCGCCATTTTAGCGGACGGCCATGTGTTGATAGAAGGTGTTCCCGGCGTTGCAAAGACCCTGACCGCGAAGCTTTTGTCAAAGGTGATATCAGTTGGCTTTTCAAGAATACAATTTACACCAGATCTTATGCCATCTGATGTAGTGGGTACATCGGTCTTTAATATAAAGAAATCAGAATTTGAATTTAAGGCTGGGCCGATTTTTTCCAACATCGTTTTGATCGACGAAATAAATCGTGCGCCTGCCAAGACCCAGGCCGCATTGTTTGAAGTAATGGAAGAAAGGCAGGTTACCGTCGATGGGGCTACTTATGCAATGCAGCATCCCTATATGGTGGTTGCAACGCAAAATCCGATTGAGCACGAAGGCACGTATCGGTTGCCAGAAGCACAGTT
>JAICGJ010000136.1 GCA_025923195.1 Chryseolinea sp. | reverse complement strand
ATTCACCCATGGGTTGAAGTTAAAGAAGTTAAAGTCCGAAAGTCCTGCTGTCAACCTTTAATGTGTGGTGCGTGGGAAGAATTAAAGAAGTGATAATGGGCGTACCTTTTGATCATATTGCCTCCTCATACGACTCGTCTTTTACACGAACTCCAATTGGGCAACTTCAGCGAAAACAGGTCTGGAGCTACCTTGAAAAAATTATGATTCAACTGAAAGGGTTGGATATTCTCGAACTCAATTGTGGGACCGGCGAAGATGCCGTGTTATTTAGTGAAAAGGGGTTTAATATTGTGGCGACAGATGTGTCGGAAGAAATGCTCAAGGTAACACAGGAGAAGGTGCAACAGTATTCCATGCAGCACAAGATCAGCTCACAGTATCTTGACCTTGATAGTTTTGATGATTCCCTTTTCGAAAAAAAATTCGATCTGGTTTTTTCAAATTTTGGTGGATTGAATTGCATTAATCCAGAGTCATTAAAAAAATTATTGGACAAAATACCCGCGATTCTGGCACCCGAGGGTCGGTTTGTGGCCGTGATTATGCCAAAATTTTGCCTTTGGGAGTCCCTTTACTTTTTTATGAAACTGCAACTTAAACATGCTTTCCGAAGGTGGACAAAAAAAAGTGTGGATGCGAGCCTTCAGGGAGTGGTGGTGAAAACCTGGTACTTCTGGCCTTCGCAAGTAAAAGCATGGGCAACAAAATTCGCTGTAGTAAACGTGCGACCAGTAGGCATTGCGTTACCTCCATCATTTCTTCAAAAGTACTTTTCAAGACATAGAAAGTCATTAGCAAAATTGAATACCCTGGAAAGAAGACTGAGCAGCTGGTCGTCATTTTCAGGTATGGCTGATCATTACCTGATCGATTTGAAATTGAAACCTCAGCGGGGATCATCGTATTGACGTTGTCATGGATATTTTATTAACGCACTGCTACTTTTTGGAAGACGACGAAAAAGAGCAGCAGATCATGCGGCCGTATCCCCCGTTGGGTATACTCTACATTTCAGGCTATCTGGAAGATCAGGGAATTCAAAACGAAGTGTACGACACAACGTTCTCATCCAAGAAAGCTTTCCGGACTTATCTGCTGGAAAATAAGCCCCATATCATTGGGATTTATGTCAACTTGATGACTAAGCTAAACGTACTCGAAAGCATTCGTTTCGTCAAGGAAAATCTTCCTGGGTCATATATCATCCTTGGGGGACCCGAAGTTCGATATAGTGCAGAGAATTTTCTGCGTTACGGTGCTGACTATATTGTGATTGGTGAGGGAGAGGAAACAATGACCGAGCTAGTGAACAACTTAGTATTGGTGCCAGCAGTAGAGGCTGATGGTTTTACAAGTGAGGCAACCAAACCGAAGGGGGAGATTGCTGGCATTGCTTTTCTGCAAGACGGGGTGTTTGTTCAAAATCCTGAAAGGGAGAAGATTAAAGATCTGAACGAGCTTGCTGTGCCCAATCGCAAAAAAATTAACCTGCAATTATATCTCGACGCATGGAAAAGGCGTCATGGTAAGAATGCGCTTTCTGTAAGTACTATGCGGGGATGTCCCTATACCTGCAAGTGGTGCAGCCGGGCCGTATATGGTTTGAGTTACAGACGTAGAAATCCAGACAAAGTTGTTGAAGAACTGGCCGCATTACAAAAGGAATATAATCCGGATTCCGTATGGTTTGTGGATGATGTCTTTACGATCAGTCACCGATGGATGATGTCCTTTCGTGAGGAACTTAAAAAACGAAATATTCACATTCCCTATGAATGTATAACCCGGGCTGACCGACTCAACGAAGAGATCATACTACTGCTAAAGGAAACGGGGTGTTTCAGAGTGTGGATAGGCGCTGAAAGCGGATCTCAAAAAGTGATCGACTTGATGGATCGCCGGGTAGATGTTAAGCAGGTCCGCGACATGATAAAGCTGACACGAAAGCACGGAATAGAGGCGGGGACATTTATTATGCTTGGCTATCCTGGGGAAACTGAGGATGATATAGAAGAGACCATACATCACCTCAAAGAATCAGATCCTGATTATTTCACTATTACGGTGGCGTATCCGATTAAGGGCACCGAGCTTTATGAGGAAATTGACGCAATACAAACAACAAAACTGGATTGGGCAACCTCAACCGACCGACAAGTCGATTTTAAGCGTACTTATGCAAGAAGGTATTATGATTACGCTGTAAAGCGTGTGACCAACGAGGTGTACTACTTCAAGTCAAAGAACAGATCGTGGTCATACCGATCTGGAAAGTTAAAAGCGAAAAGCCTGTTAGCGAAAGTTGGCATGTGGTGGTATCGAATTTCCGTAGGCACATTGTGATACTCTATTCTGAAACTGCAACCTTCCTATTTTTGTATACTTTGAATCCCTGAATAGTCTTAATAAGCAAAAAGTTTTCCTGAAGATCAATTTCATAAGGCTCCAGCTTGTCGCCATTTCCTATGTATAAAGTTATCAAACCTTGTGAGACAGCTTTTTTAAGGTTTGCAAAATCGTAAATCTTGCGTGTATACCATAGGCTCGCGATATCATGATGGGGCAACACCGTGTATGCGGGAAAGGCATTATTGATAAATGGTTCCTCGGATAATAAGTGAAAATTGCCGGGGTATTTAGTAGCCTCTTCGCTGATAAAAGCTAACAAATCTTTTTTGTAAACATCATCACTTGATGCAATCCGCTTGATATTCCTGATTCCCACAGCGAAAAAACTGCTCAGTGTGAGACTCACGGCCAGTGAGAAACTCAGGCAAAAGACAAATAGGTTCGCCAATCGACGATCCAATTGACGGTATATGTCTCCAATCATGATACTACCAGTACACAATATGATGAATGATGTGGCGATGACCTCGTGAAAATAATTGATGTCTGAGCCGACCTTTAACGCGGTGGCAACTGAAAAAGGTAGACTTATCATGAACAAGTAAATTAGAAATTTGAATTGATCACTAATTTTTTGATATGATATTTTAGAGATGATAATGAAAGTTAGTAGCAATGTAACCATCGTGAGCGTGCCAAATCTCGAAACGAAATTGTGATACACAGCAACTATTGTAGTCTTAACATCGATTCCATTGTTGAGCCCCTGCGTTATATGTTGAAAGAAAAACTCGGTGTAAAAAGGCAGAAACACCAGAGCCAACACCAGAGTGCCCAGCAGGAAGCCAAAAACAAATAATCCCAAATCTTGGATCCTTGCGTGGAACATTAAATAGGTTATGACAACGGCAGAAATGATCAGTCCATTTTGTTTTGAAAAAAAGGAACAGGCAGCAAGGGCACCAGACATAACGAGATATCGGAAATGACTTCTGTCTACTTTTAAATATCTAACAAAGCAGTATAACGAGGAGAAGAAAAATAACGCCATTAAACTGTCGGGCCGAACAGCATAGTACCACGGGACAGTGGATAAAATGCATATGAATCCTGTGAAATAACTCCAGCGCGCATTAACATCAAATACCTTGTAAAGTGTAAGGTAAATAAAATATCCTGCTAACACTGCAGCAAGGAAAGAAAGTCCTCTGCTTACCTGATAAATTGAAACGACTTCATCGCCAGGCATAAGGGATAGTATACTTGCTACCGAACTGCAAATCATGTAATAAAGCGGCATGTATTGCGTAGCAGAAAACGGAATGGATTCAGGGTCCTGATACATCCAATGTTTGTCTAGCATGGTCATCTGTATGGTATAGATAACATTGGGTTCAGCACCTCTAATACTGGTTACCGGACTCATTACAAGCGCAAAGGCGATAACAAGGTTAGAGAATAGAATGAGGGTGAACAAGAGCACTTGTTTTGCAGGATCTTCAAGCAGATCAATCAAATTCTTTTTCATTCTTAATTTCCCATAACTATAAAGAAGAGTATCTTCAACCATCAAATTAATTAGAAATGCCTGAAAAGAAAAGACTATGCATTCTTCTTCCGATTTATGATGATTGGCAAAGTCTTATACTATTGATCGATGAATTTCGTAAACATTTACTCGACTCGTTCAGCAGTGTTAGAGTCGTGGCCATTAATGACGGATCCACTCATGCTCTACCCGAAGGACTTTCAACAGGTCCAATTGAATTTGAAATTCTTCATCTAAGAAGAAACTTAGGACATCAGAAGGCAATCGCGATAGGAATATCATATTTGGCTCAGGAAACAAAATATGACCTTGTCGTAGTAATGGATGGAGACGGGGAGGATCGTCCGCAAGATATAAAGCTCATGGTAGACGAGCACAATCGCAATCCGGGGAATATAGTTTTTGCAAAAAGGCGGAAACGCAATAAAGGACGTTCTTTTATTTTCTTTTACCTGTTGTACAAATTGACCTTTCGCATTTTTACAGGGAGATTCATATCATTTGGAAATTTTTGCCTGATACCGGGGGACAAAATCATAACGCTGTCACAAATGTCAGAAATCTGGAATCATTTTTCCGGAGGTATTATCCGTTCGCAATTGCCATTTTCCTCGGTATTAATTAATCGAGGAGAGCGAACAGCTGGCAAATCGAAAATGAGTTTGATCGCACTAGTAATTCACGGAATTAGCTCGATCTCTGTATACCTTGACGTAGTATCGGTGCGACTACTGGTCTTTTTTGGAATATTGATTTTGCTTTCGATTTTTGGAATTGCCGTTGTCGTGTCATTAAGGTTATATACTAATCTGGCAATTCCCGGATGGGCTTCGACGATTGGGATCGGTTTAATACTTGTCATCTTACAATCATTCTTCATTTTGCTCATTCTTAGCTTTATAATTTTGTCATACCGCTCCCAAATGGTGTTTGTTCCCGCCTTGCACTACAAGGATTTTATCTTAAAGGTTGAGCGGCATGAGTGAATATCAAGGAAAGGAACTGGAATTGTTTGCGGGCGCCAAAAACTGGAAAAAATATTTCGCTTCGTTTATGAGCCCTTATATCAGCGGAAAAGTATTGGAGGTGGGCGCGGGAATAGGAGCCACAACGGGAGTGTTGTGCAATGGCCGCCAGACAAAATGGGTCTGTCTGGAGCCTGATGAAAATCAAATTTCTAAAATCCAATTCCTTATATCATCTAAGGAATTGCCCGCGTATTGCAGCGCAGTCAAGGGAACATTAAAAGAGTATCTGACACGCGAATTGTATGATGTTGTCTTGTATATAGATGTCCTCGAACACATTATGGACGACGCGGGCGAGATTTTATTGGCCACGGAATTCATAAGGCCAGGAGGTACGTTAATAATACTTGTGCCCGCACATCAATGGCTTCTTAGCGAATATGACCGCGCTATTGGCCATTACCGACGGTACAATAAGAATACGCTGCGAATGCTTATGCCGCCTTCCATGGATGTGAAGAAACTTTTTTATCTTGACGCCGTAGGAGTAATTGCTTCCGTTGCCAACAAGTTGCTTTTAAAGCGATCCTACCCGACGCGCAAGCAAGTGTATTTTTGGGATAAGTTTATTGTGCCCTTATCAAAAAAAATAGACCCTTTGACCAAGGGAGTATTGGGTAGGTCATTAATCTGTATCTCCGAAAATTCTTATCGTGAATAAAAAGGACTAAATCTTAAGTTGACTGTGAAGACAAGCCAACATTCCTTTATTGCTTTAAGTCGCGATACCTTTAGGTTGTTACCGGCTGATCAACGCACGAGGGCTGTGCAAAACACAATAGCACTGGTATTTCTGGCAGGTCTGGAAGTATTGTCATTGGCCGTCTTATTTCCATTGTTACAGCTCTTAATGGGTGTGTCAAAGTCACAGCCTGGCTCGTTGTTGTTCAAAACAACTGGCCTCTCTGAGGCTTCGGTCAACTGGACATTTGTGCTCACCTGCGTTGTGTTGTTGTACGTCGTTAAAAATATCTTCGCGGTGTGGCAGGTGCGCTGGCAATCAAGGTTCCTGGACAACCTGTATGTTAAGTTTGCGAGCCAAATTTACCAGGGGTTTTTCCGGCAGTCATGGACTGAATACACGGAAACAAATTCTTCAGAGTCTTTTCGGAAAATCAAGAATACAGCGTACGAATTCACACATAATGTACTAAATGGTTACTTTACTGTTTTGCCAGAGGTAATCATTTGTCTCTTGATGATGATTGTCGTTATCTATATTGACTACCGGATTCTTTTTGTGCTTGCCTTATTACTTCTTCCCATTCTGACGTTTTATTTTTTCTTTCGGAAAAATGTCGTTCGCAAAATTGACAGGTCATTCAGAGAACTGACACCACAAGCAAATATTATCCTTTCTCAGGGGATAGACAGCTTTTCTGAGGCCAGGATCTATGCTAAGGAAAACTTCTTCATCCAACGTTTTATTGCAATCAGCAAAATCACAACTCACCAACTATCGAAACTTAAAGCTGCCGTGAATTTACCCACTCGAATTGTTGAAACCGTTGGAATTTTATGCTTCAGTGGCATTATCATATATGGAAAATTGTTTCCGGATACTCACCAGCATTTATTGATCTTTTTAGTGATGCTGTCGTTGGTCATTTATAGAATAATCCCGTCCATCAACAAGATTGTGACTAATATTTCGCAAATCCAGGCATATGCTTATGCCGTGTCAGAATTAGAGGCAACATTGAGGGGGAGCAAATCAGATGACCGATACGAAGCGAGGGGAATTATTTTCAATAGGAAAATTGAAATAAGATCCGTTACCTTCCAATATGATAGGAGATCAATGGCTCCAATATTGAAGGACTTGTCAACTCATATTAACAAAGGAGAATTTGTCTTGTTGGATGGTCCCTCAGGCTCGGGTAAAACAACGTTCATACATCTACTCGCCGGATTAATTAATGAGTATGAGGGCGAAATATTAATTGACAACATATTATTGACGAAGGAAACGCGAAGCTCGTGGCAGGCACGGCTTGGATTTGTACAACAGGCTCCGATTATTCTTCAGGATACCATTCTCCATAATGTTGCCTTCGGACTGAATTCCGACGAGGTTGAACGTGATAGGGCAAACGAAGCATGTCGACTCGCAGGACTGACTGAATTCATCAATTCACTGCCGTTAAAAATAAATACAGCTATTGGTGAGAATGGATTAACGCTATCGGGCGGCCAGCGTCAGAGACTGTCGCTAGCAAGAGCCTTATACCGCGACCCGGAGGTCCTATTGCTTGATGAGGTGACCAATCAATTAGATGAAGATTGTAAGCTATTAATACTAAAAAATCTTCGGCAGCTATCGAATCAAGGGAAAACCATTTTAATTATTTCACATGACCCGCTCGTCCGGACCATAGTGAATAGGACCTTACACCTACTCGGTGGAAATATCTTGGAGGAGAATTTTAGCCAAAGCGATGCTCACTGATGACGACTACAAGTACAATGTTTGGGGATCTATAGTTGAGAATAGATCGTCAGCAGATCCTTGACACTACGTTCCAGATTATTTTTCTTAGTCCAATGGAAAGCATTCATTCTTAATCTGTTCATTTTTTCCTCGCTGCTGAGGAGCGTCACGGCCGCTGTAGAAAGGCCCTCTGCATCCCTTGGTGGTACCGTCAGACAACACTCCCCGGACAAGTCGGCCAATAGGCCAACGTGCGTTCCACAAACCAAGGCACCTGATGCCATTGCTTCGGCGATAACAATTCCTTGACTTTCATAGCGTGCAGTATGCAAAAACAGATCGGCACTCCTGTAATATTCACCCAACTGGTCGTTGTTGACATACTCGATAAACGTCACCTTATCCGATATTCCCAGGTCTTTTGCCATTCGATGCACTACGCCATTCATGTAGTCTTTTCCAATGTGGGTCAATTGGCTATCGATGTTTTGTTGTATCAAAAAAAATGTCCTTATCAATGTTTCGGGATCTTTTATTGGACTCAGGTATCCGACACTAAGAATTTTTAACGGGCATCCAATCTTTCTATTGGGGTTGAATGAGAATTTTTCAGGGTCAATGCCTCTCATAACGACGACTATATTTCTGCTAATGCTCAAATTTTTTTTAACCAATTCGCAGTGAAAACGTGTTAGAGCGGTAACAATCCTCGCATTTCGGATTACCCATTTATTAATGGCCGTTCTGTTAACATGATTGGCGTCGCCAAAATCGATGTCAGGGAACGAAACTCCTTCGCCACCATCGAGGCTTACTATTGCAGGTACTCCAAATAACTTCTGTAGGATCACAGCGGTAAACCCAGTAGGGAAGGTGGAATGAGCATGTACTAAATCGAACGGGACTTTGATTTGTTCTCTAATTAACCACACTAAAAAAAGGAACTCACGTATTCTACGAGGCAAAGCCATAGCCTTAGAGTAGCGAAATGTATAAAGACATTTCATTTGTAGCCACGTCGGGTCTAGTCGAACTTCTGAATAAACGACGATCTTGTGTTCGACAGCGAGCTTATTAAGCAGCGCCCGGTATGAGGGTATGGTATGAACGCCTCTTCCTAAAAATGCGATTCGTTTCAAAGCGATTGTAAAAGTTGCCTGAGTATTACAGGAATATTGGTTTTAAGTTGACGTATTTAGATTAGAAAAGCAAAGAAGGTCGGTATGGTGATCTGTTCTCGATTTATCTATCGGTTGCATCGTATTCGCATCTTTGACCTCATAATTCAAACCTTCAATGTATCCTATCAGTAAAGCTGATGAAAAGCCTTGTTGCCGCAGGTTTACATCCGACAATTCGACGAATAGGATTGGTTTATATTTTTTTATTAGGCGCTCAGCACCTCTAAGCACGAATAATTCAAATCCTTCTACATCCACCTTAATCAAGTCAACCCGTGAGATTGCAAGCTGATCTGCAATTTGATCTAATGGCTTAACGTCAACCCACTCCTGATCGTATGCCGTTTGGGAGGCTTGAGGTAGAATTCGATTTGCTCCGGGATTATTTCTTTCTATTCTTGACAACAACATTTTTTCAGAAGTGATGCCAACCGCGACTTGATAAGGAGTTATATTTTCATAGTTATTAAGTTTTAGGTTTGCCTGTAGGTTTAAGAAGGTGCAGCTATCTGGTTCGAAGGAATAAACATGACCTTCTTTGCATTGTCGGGCAAAGTTTAGTGTTAGATATCCTATGTTAGCCCCAATGTCAAATACTACAAAATCGGACTTGGTTAGTTTTAAAAGATTTTTCCATGCCGCGTCGTTCAAAGAACAGAAATAGATGGAATGATCTATGAGCCAGCTTATATCCAGTTTATAATTTATCCCATCTCTTTGAGCGTGCCTGAATGTTGCCGGTTCATAAAAGTAGATGGGTGGGACTAATCGTTGCCACCATGCGTTACCTCTTAGAATTTGCTTTACGAGCATACGTTCTAACAGGGGCAGTTTAAAAAAATATCGGAATACGTTAAAAAACCGAACGCGAGCTGGTACTTTGTATGGATACTTTCTATAAGCTGAAAAGAGTTTAAACATTCTTCTTTGATTAAACACAAAGCTCGAGTGAAATCAATTCATTCTTAATGCTAGGGACATTAAAGCGTTGGATCTATAACCTTCTTCTTAGTTCTTGCGCCTAATAAGTATGGATTTCTATTCATCAAAACCGTCAATGTTGATTTTAAGGCAGCTCGAATCATATCCAGGTTGCCACTCGCGATATTTTCGAGCACATTTCCAATCAAGGACCAAATAAACCAAGCCGTATGTATGTGTTGTAATTGCGGCTTGGATTTCACAAAATAATCCAGTGCTAAAATTCTTTTGAAGTATCGGGCAGAGTTTGCAGGCCTATTGATTTTGTCTCTGTGATGATAAACAACAGCAGTTTTCAGCACGTGAATTCCTTCATTGGGGAATCCGAGGGCAACGCCAAAGTTGTCTCCTATTCCATTCGCATCGAGCACTTCATCATAGGGAGAAAGCAATAGCCAGTTCTTCTTTACCAACGACGCCCCCAAGCCGTATACCGGCGTCCTGAAATATTCACCTGCAAAATCCGTTAACACGGGCCATCCTGCTCTCGAAATGTGGTTTCCCTTTTCTTTGTAATAATGCTTCACTTTATTAATTAGGAGATTGTTTGTTTCGCACTTGATTTCTCCCCATATACTAAGCTGAAAAATAAAGTTCCAAAGCAATCTCGCAGAAGATACAATCGGATACTGCTCACTCCATTGCTTATCTTCCATTTGCAGTACCAAACCTGATACTGCGCCTACATTTTCATTAACCTTGATATGATCGGTTAGTAAACTCAGATACTGAGGCGGGACTTCCAAGTCGTCGTCGCAAAGAAAAATCCAATCGCCCTTGGCTCTTTGAATCCCTAGATTTCTTTGGATGCAAACGGATCGGTCAGATTGTATGTAAAGAATTTTTAATTTACTAAAATGAGCCAGCTCACTGGTATCAATCGGATTTTCACCAGCGTCGACAATTATAACTTCAAGTACTGGATAGTGGGATAGTGTTAGGCTATATAGTAATCTCAAAAGACTCTCTCTTCTGTTACACGTTGGAATGACTATGCTTATTAGAAGATCCTCATGCATTGTTACCAAACTCTTGGGGTTCGTTGTACCGGCCATTAGTCCTTCTTGATCAAATTCTCGATGTGAAGTTTAATCGTTTTTACTGTCCATAGTTGATCATGATCCTCAACCCAATTTCTTGCATTGTTAGTATACGTCAAAACCATGTCTGCATCTTTCAAGGTACTTAATACCTTTTCTGCAAGAATCTCAGCGTCCCCCACGTCTACTATCAACCCAAAACTATCACCCAGATCGGATAACAGGCCGACTCGCGTACCGGCCAACAATACACCGGAAGCAGCAGCTTCTGATATGACCATTGCCTGGCCTTCAAAAACGGAAGTATGTAAAATGACGTCCGCTTCCCTCAGGTACTCAGGTATTTCATTGTAGGGCACGGGTCCTGTGAATTCAACTGATTGATTAATACCCAACCGGGCAGCATTTCTTTTTATTTCGCCGTTAAGAGAGTCGTCACCTACAATTCTTAACCTACAATTTGGGAGCCTATCAGAAATTAAGCGGAACGTTTCAAGCAATGTTACTTGATCTTTGATCAAGTTATGGTTTCCAATGTGAATAAACTGATGATAGCTGCTTTCGGCTTTTTTCTCTTTGACTTTAAACTTCGTCAAATCGGGACCATATGGTATAATTTCAATTTTCCTCTTGATTCCATGGTCATTTAGTTTTTGCTTTTGATATTGAGTCAAGGCTATTAGAATTGTGGCTTTTTTGTAAGCCCATTTACTTAGTGCCCTTGAGAAAGGACTATAGAACACCCCGTATTGGAGTTCTGGTATGTTCGCCGTATCTCCTCCTTGTAAATGAATTATAGTAGGTCTATCAAGTAACTTTCCCAGTAATACAGCGATTACACCTGCAGGGTAACCCCAAAATGCGTAGTTAAGCTGATGTGGTCGTCTAACATGGTTAAGAATGAATATCCCTATTAAGGAAAGCCATCGAAGCCAACTGCCTACGACGATCCTCGGAGCAGAATAAACCTTAAAGCCCTTAGAAACGAAGTCAGCATTCGGGGAGAGCTGCGAATATATTAACAGCTCATAATCGACTGCCAGATCGGCAATAATCTTACCTATTACAGGTTGGCCCTGTGAAAAATTTCCACCACCGATCCCACCATGTATCCATATCGAGATTCTCTTTTTCATTTGTAACGTGGTGCATACACTACCTTGATACATTGTGGATCCAATCTAAGCTTAATTCATGCGTTAGGAAAAGAATTGCCACCTACACTTGAATTCTTCCTTAAAATTATTATCGATTTAATAGGAGTTCACTAGCACGCGTCAAAACTTGATTGGGTTCATACCTTGTCAAACATCGATTGTCTCCGTACTTGCAAATTTTCAGATCGCATGGTCCACATTCCAGATCGGATGAGTCCAAGCAGTCTGACCATGCTCCCTGGGGCGCCGACCAACTCTTTTTACTGGAGCTAAACAGTGCCAGGGTAGGTATGCCCTGAATCCAGGCCATATGCATTAACCCGCTATCTTCCGTCAAAATAAGTTTACACTTCTGAAGTATAGCAAACGCCTCGGCCTGGTTTGCTTTTCCCGTAAGATTTATGCAACTGTCACCCAACGCTTGCGCTATGTAGTCAGCTTTCTCCTGTAATGGTGGAAGAAGGAGCAAAACAAATTGAGTATTTGGTTTCGCGTCCAGCCACATTTTGGCAAATTTTACATAATAATCCAATGGCCAATTGCGCGAAGGGAAGCATCCGGCCGGATTGAGCGCAACGATTTCATTGTTGTTTTTCCAGTTGGTCCGTTTTAGTAGTTGTTCGGCATCTAGGTTAATCTTAAAATTTGTATCAATGTCAATCTTCCATAGGCCTAGTGATTCCATTGTCAACCTGAAACGCTCACTTCCGGAAATGGGTGAATATTTATCGTATTCTGCCCAGGCCCTTGGAGCCAACAATTTCCGAAGTATGTTACTGATTTTGTGGTTTTGAAGGTCTAGAACAACGTCGTATCGCTGCCACCATAAATACGGGACCTTGAATAAAGTTAGAACGAATTGCGCTATCGTATTTCGTTTTCCGCCTACGGTGATAACCTTATCAAACAAATCAATACTATTGGGAATAGCGCTAACCTCCTTGCGCGTCAGCAAGTGCAGCTCAATATCCGGGTGCTGATGCTTCAGGCTCTGCAAGTATGGCAATGTCGCAACTGTATCTCCCAAGGCCTGGTATCGAATTGCTAAAATTTTCTTCGGGTCGGAAGTTTTCCCCCAAAGCTTAAAACGAATGTCGGGCACAATGAGGTTTTTATTTGACAATGACGTGTTTTTGGAGGTCCGGAATTCGAGAACGCTCATAAACCTTAAATTATATAATTTGCACCTGACTAAAAATTCATTGAGTGCAAAATAATAACTACCGCATTGAACGATTGTCGTCAGAAAATATCCATTTGTTGTCCCTGCTGTATCGAGATGTTTTCAAGAAAAAGGTCAGCGTAACCTTTTTTCAAAGGAAATATTCTACGAAAGCTTTTGGTCCCGAATTCATTGGTTATCTAGCGATCGCTGACAAAAATTTTCCAGCTGCATTCTATGGTGTGATACCGTGCATAATCCAGATCGAATCTAAAGAAATTTTAACAGCTCAGTCGGCGGATACTATGACGCATGCGCATCATAGAAACCAGGGTTTGTTCAAACAGTTGGCTTTGAAAACCTATGCACTGGCCAAAGAGAACAATATAAAATTCATCTTTGGATTTCCTAACGAAAATTCGCTTCCAGGATTCAAGAAGTTAGGCTGGGAATTTTTGCCGGAAAACCTGAAGCTTTTCACGATGCCGGCTAGCAGGATTCCATATTCAAAGTTTTTCTTTAAGTCAAGAGCACTTTCGTGGATTTATACTCATATAGTAAAGCTATTGCTCGAGCAGGATGGTGTTCGTCAAACCATATTCTCATCCAGTGATTCGAGTGGAGTTAAACATGACATTCGTTTTATGGAATATAAGACCTACAGTTATTCTTTTTATACACGTTTGGGCCAAGCAGATCTTTGGTTAAAAATTGATAGCGCAATGAAAATTGGATTTGTCCATTTTCTTAAAAATAGACGGGGCGATGAATTGCTCGAAAAATTAAGAGTAGTAGCTTCACTTTTAGGATGTAGCAGTGTATCCTTTATTACACATGAACATTCGATTTTGTACAATGCGTTGTCCGATATCATTAAACCTGTGGATTCTTTGCCAATTGGTTTTTACAATCTTTGCGAAGAAAAGTTTCAGTATGATCGGCTAGGTTTTGAGTATTGCGATATTGATATTTTCTAAAATCCAAATCTGTTGAAACCTTTAACGATGGCTAAAATGTTTCTGGCATATCCAGCTGCACCCATGACAACCTGACGCGGGAAAACATAATCCTTAAGCTTTTCTTCAACGTCTCCCGCCCCTATTGAATATTCGTACCCAGCTTCCTGTGCCACTTCGAGTGCTTTCTCATTGTAGTAACCATATGGATAAGCGATCGAATTCACATGTTTTCCGGAACACTTCTCAAGCAGGATTTTTGAACACTGAAACTGATGTTTCATCTCCTCTTCCGATAGCATTTTCACGTTAACATGAGCATGGCAGTGAGAACCGATGGAAGCAAGTGAACTGGAAGAGATTTGTTTCAGTTGTTCGGCGTTCAACAGTTTATAGACTTCATTATCAGCTGAAATTGGTAAGGTTTTGGGTGGGTATGCTCTGGATAAATCGATTAGTGCTGATTTCCAATCGGCATAAGAAAGCGAATTAATAAATTCGGAAGCTGTGGTACCGTCGTCGAGGTTAATAAGGTGATGCTTCCCGTTGACGAACTCCTTTTCTCTGATTTTCACCTTGTCTATATTAGACGCACGGATCAAATCAAAATGATCTGAGGGGTGAATATAATCCTCGTCTTCCAGGTTGATACTGCAACAAAAAAAAGTCGCCGGCAACTCGTATTTTTCCAGAAGCGGCAATGCAACTTGCAAATTATTTAGAAAGCCGTCGTCAAGAGTGATCGCAATTGTATGGCGCCGCGGCCATGTATTTAGTCGTGTCATGCCGCAGATAGTTTCAAGCGAAACAACATCAAAATTTTTTTTAAAGTATTTGAGGTGTTTCTCAAATTGAACGGCTTCGATATGCCGCCCGTTTATGTGAAATTGTTTATTTGCGCTGATGCCGTGATAAGTGAGAATGAGTCGTCTTCGCTTGGCAAAATATCGCAGTACTTTGTCGAAAAAGAAGAGTAGAAGAAGTGAATAAAAAATATCGAACGCGATGAATTTTAATAATCCTTTCATGCCTTATTTTCTACTTTCAATGCCAGCAGGCCCGCATACAATAATTAAAAATTTACAAATAACATCTTAAAACATAAATTCCACCATAACAGCAACCAACGCACCTACAACTGCCACCGCCATCTTCCTTGCATTAAACCTATGTCCCGGACTACTTTCAAAGACAATCGTGGTTGAGATGTGCAGAAAATTCCCGCAAACAAGCGCATATAAGTATATAAGTCCAGCCGTAGAAATAATTTCATGATTGGCCAGGTAGGTGCTCAAGAGCAGGCCCGCGGGTGCGGCGAACGAAAAACCTATCAGATGAGGCAATGCTCTGTTGCGCGAATGAAGTTGGAATGCCAAGACAGTCATCAATGCAAAAGCAGCGGGCGCCCGGTGAAGGGCAATTCCCAACAGTATAGCGTTCACATCATATATCGGTCCTGTCGACACGGGCTGCGCCAGCATTCCCCCTTCCAGAAAGGCGTGAATACAAAGGGCAAACAGCAGGACGAGTGCGGAAATAGACTGATGACTGTGATCGTGCGCGTGAAGTTCTGTTGTATGAATATGCCCATGCTCCACACCTGAAGTAAAATATTCCAGCAACTGTTGAAGAAAGAAACCTGCCAAGACAAACAGGCCGATAAGTTCTACATTTTGATTATGTTGGTATAATTCGGGTAAAATATGGATTACAGTGATTGCAAAAAGGTAGGATCCAGCAAACACAAGCAACAACCTGAAGTTGGTGCCCTTGCTTTTCGGGATCAGGTAAATCATGAGACCTGAAATAAGCGGAGTGAGAAATAATACCAATAACTTAAATATCATGGGAATTAAGGCTCTAATTTTATAAAAGGCCGGATGCCTGGCGTCATGAACGTTTCCATTTTACCTTCTTTGTTTGTGTAAATTAGTAGAACTTCAAGCTCAGTATGTGCTTTCACTAATTCAATAGACCTTTCGTGCCCCATAACCATCATGGCGGTGCCCCAGGCATCGGCAGTTATGCAGTCCGTTGTAAAGATAGAAGCACTTAAGATGGCTCGCTGGGCCGGAAAACCTGTTCCAGGGTCAATCGTATGCGAATACTTCTTGCCGTCGATAACGCGGTAGTTGAAGTAATTGCCCGACGTGGTGAACGATTTGTCACTTAATGACACATAGGCTTTAAAGAACTGGTTGTCTCTGGTTGAGTTTGGATCAAGAATTCCGATCTGCCAAGGCTTACCGGTTTTTAGATTTTTCCCAAGCGCTACCCCCTCGCCCCCAAGCTCCACCAACATATTTGTTATCCCCTTCGATTTTAGAAAATCACTTATGACATCTGCACCATAGCCCTGTCCGATCCCCCCGAAGTCAAGCTGAACGTTGGGATGCGATTTCAAAATACTGTCTTTAGTAAATTTCACCTTCTCAAACCCCACATAGGTCCTGATTGAATCAACCTGCGAGCTATCCGGATCAAATTGCTTACCAGCACCAAAACCCCAAGCGTTCACAAGCGGTAGTACTGTAGGGTCAAATGCCCCGTTGGTTGCTTGATATATTTCCTGCGATTTTTTGACAACAGGGTACAAATAGGGAAGACTGACGGCTATGCCTAATTTGCTTTTATTGAACTGAGATACCTCAGAAGTTGAGTCGTAGTTGTTGATGGATTTATTCACCACCACCAAGAGCGAATCAATTGAATTTTTAAAAACCCGTTCACTTCTATCAAAGTAAGTAATATGATAGGT
>JAICGJ010000135.1 GCA_025923195.1 Chryseolinea sp. | reverse complement strand
CAAGGTACCGAACTGGCAGAAAGAAAATTAGAAAAATAATCACTTCAGCTGGATGTATTGGAGTCATGTAGTACAGACCAGCCGTGAGAGAATCGCGAAAGCCCTTTTTATTAAGTAGTTTAGAACTTTAACAAATGAAAAAAATATTCTACTCAGGCTTGGTGGGCCTTGCCGTACTTGAGATTCTGAAAATTTACCTCATCATGCCCATGCCCGGGAGCCAACAAATGGATAGCATCGATGCCGCGTATTTTATACACACCTACCGTTGGTACTTTCGTGCAATTTTTGGCCTGATGATTATCCTTGGGAGTGTCCAGGCCTTTAAAGTTAAGTGGTGGTGGCTTCCTGTCATTCCAGTGGTACTTGTGGGATACGTTGTTTACTATTTCAACTTTGATATGACGGCGGACAATATTTTTCTTGAGCCACAAAAACTTTCCTTTAAATCGAAAACTGAAAATATCCTGGGAGACACTGCGCTGGTCATAGGCGTGGCTTACAATGGAGAGGCAAAGGCTTATCCCGTCCGCTACATTGTTTATCACCATCAGGTTCGAGACACCGTTGGTGGCAAGCCTGTAATGGTAACTTATTGTAGCGTCTGCAGGACAGGCCGGGTCTTTGAACCTACTGTTAACGGAAAATCAGAAAATTTCAGACTAGTCGGTATGGATCACTTCAACGCTATGTTTGAAGACTCGTCAACGAAAAGTTGGTGGAGGCAAGCGACGGGTGAAGCGGTAGCTGGACCATTGAAGGGAGCTGCTCTTCCGGAACTCGAGAGCGTGCAACTCTCCACGAGTAAGTTCTTCTGGATGTACCCGTTCGGAGTGGTAATGGACCCGGATGCGACTTCAGCTAACTATTACGACTCACTAGCGCGTTTTGAACGTGGTAAAAGTAAAAATGAGCTGACAAAAAGAGACAGCTTATCCTGGAAAGAGAAATCCTGGGTGGTGGGTATTGAGTATGACGGCGAAAGCAAAGCGTATGATTGGAATACGCTAATGCAACAACGCATCATCAATGACAAACTCGGCAACACCCCGCTAGTTATAGCGGTATCAGATGATCAACAAAGCTTCGTTGTCTACCAGCGACCATCCGAATCTGAAATTTTTTCAGTTCATAATGATACTTTACATTCGGAAATAGGTGTTTATGACTTCTCTGGCAGGCAAGTATATCCCGACTCAGGGTCATTGAAAAGGCTGAATGCCTACCAGGAGTATTGGCACAGCTGGAGGACCTTTCATCCAGGCACGACAATGCATCAATAACCTACGGTATCCCTTCGTCTTTATTTCGACAAAGTGAGATTGGCGAAGTCTCCAGGCAACCCGACATTCCAAAGTCCGATCCGTCCATCTGTTCTCGAATTCAATTTATTAACGACCAGTGCGGGTGACTCTGCATTATTGACAAACACCCTGATTTGATTTTCATCCACCACTATTTTTGCATGAATCCACTCAGTCGCTGCGGGTGGAGGGTCAATACCTTTTTCATAGATCCCATTTTTTTCCTCCCTCAATCTGTGCCACGGAAATTCTGGTTCGCTGACGTATTGCACGGCATGAATTTTTCTGACGGGGTCAGATGCCCGAAAATTGAATGGCCTGAAATAGATTGCGTCATACGTGACTGTATCCACTCCATGAAACGCGATTCCTATAAAGCTCTGCTGCAGCACATCTTTGCCCCGTAGGTCAACCTCGATTGTCCCGGTTGAAAATGTGACGTCCTTTAAATATACTACCCCGCTTAAAGAAATTCCTCCTTTGCCACCGTCCGGTATTGGGATGACTTTTCTGTCGTATGTCATTAATTTGTTTTCTTTAAGAAGCTGTTGAAGGTTATAGGATTTCTTTTGTCCATATGCAACCGTCACGGTCAGAATAGAAATGTAGAACAGAATTACAATTTGATTTTTCATAGGCTTTTGTGGATTAAGACTGAAAAGCGCAAATCTCGCGTTACTGCCGCCAAGAACGCGCATCAATTTTCGATCTTTTACCGGCCAAAAGCCGTTCATTAACCAAGGGTTTCAGTTATGCCTTCCGATTACGATTACATCATTCTTTACCGTAGCCTCGTGGAGAAGAAATTCTTGCTTGGCGCGGGTGGAGCCAGATTGAAGCAACGGGAGTTAGAGTATTTGGGCCAGTTGATCGAGGAACGGTCACGAGTAAAACTCAGTATTTCTACACTAAAGCGGCTGTGGAGGAGGGATCTGAACCAGTTGCCACACCCATCCACTCTTGATGCTTTGGTATCGGTTTTGGATTTCAAGGACTGGCAGGATTTTAAAAAGCAGTATGCTGGTGGAATTCATGACCAGGGAAGTGTCACGCGGAAAGCGAAATTACTGATTCGACCAATACCTGTGGCGGTCATTGGCGGGGCTCTCATATTGATTAGCGCTTTTATCGTACTTCAGGGATTCAACAAAAAAGAGAATGAAGTTGTCGTTTCTGGCGAGGTGTCTTTTACTGCAGACAAAACTGTAACTTTTGGCGTCCCCAATACTGTAAAGTTCCATTACGATGTATCGGGAGTTGAGGCCGATAGCTTCTTTATCCAACAATCCTGGAACCCACGCGACAAAGTAAGGATCGATCCAACGAGAAACTATTATTCGGCAATTTACTTTACGCCCGGCTTCCATTTCGCCCGGATCATGGCTAATGACTCGATTTTGAAATTCGTCAATGTTCACATTAGGACTGACGATTGGTTGCCGTTGGTCAAGTATGACATCCGCGATCAAAAGCATATGTATCTCGACGCGAAGTCCATTCGGTCTGGCGGTATTATCCGGATCACAACTGATATTCTGCATCGCGCAAACGTGGATATGAGCAAAGATTTTTTTCTCCGTTATTATAACATACGCGATTTTGAAGGCATTACCAGCGACAACTTTGACCTCGAAACAAAGCTGAAGTGTGATCGACTTACCTTTGACGGGCGCAGCAGTACAATACCATGTCCTTATATGGAGATCATGCTCATCACAGAACAAAATGTTTTCTTCATTCCGGTCACCAGTATGGGATGCGTTAGTGAACTGGAGTTGCTGATTGGTGAAGTATACAAAGATGGGAAAGACCATGACTTGTCGGCATTCGGGACTGACCCTTTCGAATGGCAGACACTTCGAATTAAAAACGAGAATAGGCACACTACAATATTTTTGAATGGATCACTTGCGCACGAGTTGCAGTACAACAACCATTTTGGGAAAGTTAAAGGAATCATTTATACGTTCACGGGGCCTGGCTCAGTTGAATATTTAAGATTTAAAGATCGCGATGGTAAACTCGTTTATGGCGATGAGTTTGAGTAGGAGCCCTGCTGACACTTGATGGATGGCGGACCTGGCGTCAATTAATTGATGAGATCTCACAAAGCATCACATACTATTTTGTAAATTAATCCTCCATTCCATTGGCTTAATTATTATGGAGGACCAGAAGATCCAATCGCGGGACGAAGTTTTCCTGAAAAAGATCACCGAGGCGGTTCTTCGAAACCTGGAAAACGAACAATTCGGTGTTAGTGAACTATCCGACGAAGTAGCGATTAGCAGATTCCAGCTTCATAGGAAGCTAAAATTGTTGAAGGGCAAGTCTGTTAGTCAATTCATCAGGGAAATCCGATTAGCAGAAGCTATGAAAATGTTGCAGGCCGACGCAGCGACAACATCCGAAATTGGATACAAGGTTGGATTTACTAGCCCGAGCTATTTCAACAAGTGCTTCCGAGACTACTATGGTTTTGCTCCCGGTGAAGTCAAGAAACGAAATCCTGGCCAAGGATTAGCTGACCATCCTGATGTTGTGGGTAAAGTAGAATATTCTGATTCGGCTACCAAGCCCGTCCCGGCAACAAGTCAACCACGTTCTAGAACTCTTCGAAACATATTATTAATACTTGGACCGGTCGTAATAATAGCGTTGGTAGCAGCGTACTTCATATTAAGCACCAAGCGAGATCAAGTCTCCATTGCAATCCTCCCATTGGATAACCTTACGGGCTATTCGGAGCAGGGCTATTTTGTAAGTGGTATGCACGATGCATTGATCGGCGAGTTGGGACAAATCAGCGCTCTTCGGGTCATCTCCCGCACATCTACGTTGCGTTATCAGGAAAGTAAAATGCTTATCCAGGATATCGCGAGGCAATTGGGTGTTGATATGATTGTAGAAGGTTCTGTTTATGGGAGTGGTGATAGTGTGCGGATCCAGCTACAGTTAATTGAAGCATTTCCAAAGGAGAGACACGTTTGGGCCAAGGAATACCATCATGATATTCAACATGCCTTAGCTATACACAGCTCCGTGGTGCGTGATATAGCAAAGGAAATCCGCGTATCATTAACTCCTGATGAAGAAAGCCGTATCAACAAAACTCGCAGCGTTAACCCTGAGACTTATAAAGCATATCTCAGGGGAATGAGTCATATCAATCAACATACGGCTGAAGGAATTGAAAAAGGTATATCACACTTACTAGATGCAGTAAGAATAGACCCAGGTGATCCGTTGCCTTGGGCAGGATTGGCCATAGGTTATAATACGCTGGGACATGGGCCTTCTCCGCCAGCGGATGCTTTCACCAAGGCTAAGGCTGCCGCCAGCAGAGCCCTGGCAATTGATGAGGCATTACCCGAAACACATCTTGCACTTGCCATGATTGCATTGTACAATGATTGGGATTGGAAGGAGGCAGATAAAGGGTTTCGTCGTGCACTCGAAATTAATCCTAATCTGGCCGAAGCGCATGCGCATTACGCGTGGTACAAATTGCTTTTCGGTGGCGTAGAAGAATGTTTGACTCACGGCCGGAAAGCAACTGAGCTGGATCCGTTTTCATCAATGAACGCCGCCTATCTGGCATGCGAATACTGGTGGGTCGGAAGGCATGACGACGCAATGGCGGAAAGTGAGAAAGCATTAAAACTTGCCCCTGACTATGGGCTGGCCCTATATGCAAAAGGAGGTATATATTCTTTCAGGAAATTGTATGACCAGGCAATTGAAATCCACAAGAAGGCCGCGGCTGTTAGCACTAGATGGAGGTGGACATTAGCACTCTCCTATGTAGCTGCCGGAAATCGTGATGAAGCAATCAGGATTGCGGATGAAATAAAAGCCCATCCGGCTCCCATTGAAACTTGGGGCCTAGCTGAACTCTATGCGGCATTGGGTAACAAAGACGAAGCGTTCTACTGGCTGAATGAATGTTATAGAGCCCGGTTCAGTTGGATGCCGTGGATCGCCTGTAACCCCGGGTATGAATCACTGCGTCGCGATCCCCGATTCGACGAGTTGTTGAAAAAACTAGATCTTCCGGCCCTTGGACACTCTCTCGCCAATCGTTGAGATTCCAAATATCTTTTATGAAAATCTTTTAAAATCAGATTAGGTCACATAATCGAAAAGTTGTACAACAAATTTTTTACGATGTCACACCATTTGCAGAAAACTTAAAAGTCTTTGCAACATACCTGATAACCTGTCATGGCATTTCAGCCGCACATTTGACGAAAGCTTTAAGCACTAGATGGGGGCGCCTCCCTGTAATAAATGTTTAACCCAAGGCCAGTTTTTGGCCTGACAAATTCCTATATTATGAAAACGTTAATATCAGTATCGACCATTAAACTTGTGTTAGTCTGGTTGCTGTTAATCGCCACTAATTGCTCAGATCCAGTCCAGGAAGGTCTGGCCCAAGCGAGTCCTGCCACTAATCAAAAAGAAGATGATTGGGTACGTTTTCTGGAAGAGTCATTCTATGACGCCAGCATTATAGTACCAAAACACGGCTCAATTCAGGATGCGGTAAACGAAGCCAAGCCTGGGCAGGCAATTTATATCGAACCCGGTATTTACAAAGAAAGTGTGGTAGTAAATACACCGGATATTACGCTTATCGGGTTAACCAACAACAATGATAAGGTGGTCATAGAGTCGCCGGCCGCGGGAAAAAATGCCATTACGGTTTCAGAAAGTGGTGTCGAAATTATTAATATTCTATATGCTGGGAAAAACCGCCCTGATTCATCACTACGTGTGCCAAGCCAGGCTAGAAGTAACACGCGCTATTGTAAAATAACAAGAAATGAGATTTCTCAAGGGATCGCACACTACCAATTTGAAGTGCGGGTTGGGGGAAGACAGTACGATGTGATAAAGATTCATCGTGTCGTTCGGGAGCAGCGACCGTTCCGACCCATCCAAACGGGAAGCGCCGTATTCATGATGCACGGCGCATCGTTATCGTTTGAGTCAATATTCCTACGACCAGGAACCAGCGATAGCAATCCACAAACCTCTGCTGCATTTTACCTGGCCTCCAAGAGTGTTGATGTGTGGGGCATGGACTTTGGCTGGACTTTAGTGCCAATGGAAACAACCGACTTCACATTCATGAAGGATTGGGGCGTTGAACGTGACGTTGATCACGCATTAGCTGCAATATCGGCAGCCCGTCTGATTCGCGGACTCACCTGGCAGGGACTTGATCGTATGAATTTGCTTGGGTTTAGCTATGGCGTTATGGTGGCCTATGCCGCGGCTGGCCGTGAAACCCAGCAACATCCGATTTTGCGGGATGTTAAAGGTATAGTTGCGGTTGACCAAGTCATGAAGTATACTGCAGAATATGACGCGAACCGTAAGTTTGCATGCAACGGAGCGGCTGCTGCAAAACAGCAAATAGACAACGGTGTTTATCAAGGCAATAGTGGCATAACATTTAACCGATTTGGCAACCTGGCCACAACAGCTGCTTACGATCCTTCTCCGTTTCCAAATCTTAACAACTATCAGGCTGGCCTATTTATTGGGACCAACACCTTTGCACTAGGAAATCCATCAGCCCCCATGTGGCATTTCGTGGGAGGTGAGTTCAATAACAACGTTCCCACCGGGTTGCTTTATTCGGACCCAACGAGATGGTTTAATCTGTTGAAATCATTGCCACCTTATCAACCCCAACTTACAACCTATGAAGCAAGGGCATGCGTTTGCAATGAAACAGATGTCAGCATCGACGACCATTTGGGCAAAATTTCTCTTCCAATTTTATACATCGGCGCAGGTGGTGCCTTTGGTACATTGGGTGATTATACCAGCAGCCTCACGAAGAGCAAGGACATTACAAATTACACTGTTAGTTTGAACGCTGATCGCCTGCTTGATTTCGGGCACGGAGATCTCTTTATCGCCAACGACGCAAACGAACTGGTATGGAAGGTTCTTTATCAATGGCTATTGAAACATAACAGTTATTCATTCTTATAAAACCGGATTGTGTCCGTCTATTCCCTACGTTGGCAAAAAAGATGTGCCGTTTCAGGCACATCTTTTTTCTACTTACCACTTACCACTTACCACTTACCAGTTACCACTTACTACTTACCACTTACTGCTTATCATTACATTTGACCCTTACACCCTATCCTGTAGCCTCAATCCCGGAAGCCATCTTCGTCACACGGTCAGATTGATTGTTGGAATTTCTATATACCGGGAATTGTAAAAATTATGCAACCGATTGCAAATTTTGTTGCTTTTTTATTAATGTTGCAAAGGCATACATGATCAACATGAGAGCGGGAATCCATTAGATCCTAAATCGGAGTCCCAGGAATTAATAACCCATGAGTACACATAAAGACATTACCATTTACGACATCGCTGAAGCCCTGAACTTATCACCGGCGACGATTAGCAGGGGTCTAAAAGAACACCCTGCGATTAGAAAGGATACCCGTAAAAAGATATTGGAAAAGGCGAAGGAAATGGGATACAGGCAAAATTTCTTTGCCAGTAACCTAAGGCGAAACCGAACCAATACAATCGGTGTGATCGTCCCCAGGCTCAATAGCTACTTCATGTCGACAGTTATTGCTGGGATGGAGAAAATAGCAAATCAGGCAGGCTATAATTTGATCATCAGCCAGTCGATGGAGTCCCTTGCCAAAGAGATCGTTAACGTTAAGACGCTGTACAATAGCAGGGTAGATGGATTACTCGTTTCACTCGCCTATGCGACGGATGATATTTCCCATTTCGAAGAATTGTTGGACAAGGGGGTGCCGCTCATTTTTTTTGACCGTGTTTTTGAACATCCACAATGTACTAGTATCGTAATTGACAACTATAAGGCTGGTTACGAAGTGACAGAGCACCTGATCAGTCAGGGTTGTAAGAGAATTGCCCATATTACGGCGAGCCTCAAGAGGAACGTTTATGCTGATCGGCTCAGGGGATACAAACAGGCTCTCAGCGACAACGGCCTAGACTATAATGAAGGTCTCGTATTCGTAAATAATCTTAGCGACCAGGCGGGGATGGATGTTACCAGGTCTTTGCTGAAAATGGATCCTCGGCCAGACGCTATTTTCACGTCGAATGACGCATGTGCCGTAAGTTGTATCCGGGAGTTAAAGATGGCAGGACTAAGAATTCCGATTGATATCGCAGTTGCCGGCTTTAATAATGATCCTTTATCAAAGGTGATAGAACCCAACCTGACGACCATAAATTATCCCGGTCATGAAATGGGCGAAGTAGCGGCCTCTACACTGATTGGGCGATTAGATCTCAAACATGGTACAAGTCTGAATACCATTGTCCTCCGCCATGAATTGGTAATCAGAGAATCAACGTTTCAAAAAGTTTGAAGTTTGAAGTTACAGGTTTGAAGTTCGGCTCGATGACAGCTAGAAGCGACTCGAATCTTTTTTCTCATAACCTCAAACCTCAAACTTCAAACTATTCCTTATCCCTAACTCAAGCCCCCTCAATTCCGCAAGACCTCGAAGCCTGCCTATGGCTGTATATCCAGGGTAGGTTATTTTTCTCAGGTCATCGAGCATTTGGTGTCCGTGGTCTGGTCGCATAGGAATGGAAACTTTGCGCCTCTGCATCAGCAACAGGATTTCCTTCACGACCGCATACATGTCCACATCACCGTCGAGGTGATCTGCCTCAAAAAAGTTTCCGTAACTATCTCGCTTGGTGCTTCGAAGATGGAGGAAGTGGATATGATCGCCCAATCGCCTTACCATTCCGGGCAGATCATTATCAGGACGGACGCCGTATGACCCAGTGCAGTAACAAAGTCCATTTGCAGGCGAGGGCGCAGCTGCGATCAATTCGGCTGCATCCTTTTCTGTACTTACAATCCTTGGCAATCCAAGAATAGGATACGGGGGATCATCGGGGTGGATCGCCATCTTCAATCCAACTTCTTCGGCTACAGGCACGATTTGCCGCAGAAAATAAAAGAGGTGCTCCTTTAACTTCCCGGCGTCAATACTTTCATATTGCTTTAATGCTGCCAGAATTTGGTCCGTTGTAAAACGTTCATCGCTGCCTGGTAAACCAAGGAGTGCATTTTTGTAGACCGTTTCTTTTTCAGTTTCCGTCATCGTCGCGAAGCGCTTTTTAGCTGTCGCAATTTCTTCCTCTGTATAACTCTTTTCAGCATTAGGCCTTTTTAGTAAAAACAAATCGAAAGCAATGAAGGCTGCCTTCTCAAAGTACAACGCCTTGCTTCCGTCTGGCATTTGATAGGTTATGTCCGTACGCATCCAATCGACAATAGGCATGAAGTTGTAAGTCACAACTTTCAACCCACATGCCGCTACATTGCGGAGGCTCTGCTTGTAATTTTCAATGTACTGTTTGTATGGACCGGTTTGCTTTTTAATTTCCTCACTCACGGGTAGACTTTCTGTCACCGTCCACGTCAGCCCGGCTGACTCTACTTCTGAAATTCTCTTTTTAATATCCTCAAGGGGCCACACCTGCCCAGGAGGAATGTGATGAAGAGCTGTGACAACACCGGTACAACCAGCCTGCCGTATATCCCATAAACTCGTCGGATCATTTGGCCCGTACCAACGCATCGTTTGTTCCATTACCATATTGAACTATTTTAAATACGCGAATCAAATAGGTGGGTCAAAGTAATCGATACAAAACAACTTTGGCAAATGAGCTGCGGTCGATTTTGGACCGCGAGTAAAATTTTTAATGATCTATAAGCGACGCATTTAAGATACTTAAATGGGTAACAGCATTTTGAGCCTGATGTAGTTGTTTACAAGAGGGATTTTTGCGATGGTAGGATTTTATTCAACTTTATGAATACGGTGGTCATGATCGACCAGAATGTCGGATGACCAGCCCTCGATATTTGTTCAATTAAAAATTTCTATATGACGAGAATTTCTGTATGTCGAATTATTTTGGTTGCGTCCCTGGCGTGTATCGATTCGCGCTTAATGGCAGAAGACGGTTATCGATTATGGCTCCGCTACGATCGAATTGAGAGCGTTGCCTTGCGGACCGAATATGCCTCGGTCTTGAAATATTTGGTTCTTGAAAAAAAATCACCGGTATTAAATGCTGCTGAAAATGAGCTCAAAATTGCCCTGCAGGGGTTACTTGGAGGCGAGCCTGTTTCCGTCGGGGATATTGGAGAATCCGGCGCTTTGATACTGGGGACGCCATCGACATCTCCAATCATTTCATCCCTGAAGCTTTCAGCAGAGCTAAAGCAGCTTGGGGACGAAGGATATTACGTTTTTTCGACAACAATCAAAGGGAAGAGAAGTGTGGTAATTGCTGCTAACAAAGACGTTGGGGTCCTTTATGGCGCATTTCATCTTATCCGCCATCTACTGACGCGACAAAATATTCAGACGCTCGCGATAAAAAGTGCACCTCGGATCCGGCATCGAATACTGAATCATTGGGACAACCTAGACCGAACGGTAGAAAGGGGGTATGCAGGATTTTCCCTCTGGGATTGGCATAAACTCCCCGATTACATTGACCCTCGGTATTATGACTATGCCCGTGCAAATGCTTCGATCGGTATAAATGGGTCAGTGTTAACCAACGTGAACTCAAATGCCCAAATACTGACAGAGCCGTATTTGCTAAAGGTGGCTGCATTAGCGGATGTCTTCAGACCGTACGGAATACGAGTGTACCTGACAGCACGCTTCAGCGCACCAGTCGAGATCGGAGGTTTATCAACAGCAGACCCGCTAGATCCCACTGTGAAAGAATGGTGGAGGAAGAAAATTGACGAGATATATACCCATGTCCCCGACTTCGGAGGGTTCGTTGTAAAGGCTAATTCTGAGGGACAACCTGGTCCACAAAATTATGAACGAACGCACGCTGATGGCGCTAACGTGCTCGCGGAAGCTTTGTCTGCTCACAACGGGATAGTTATGTGGCGAGCATTTGTTTATGACAACAAGGTGCCGGAAGACAGAGCGAAACAGGCTTACAATGAGTTCAAACCTCTAGATGGAAAATTTAACACCAATGTTATGATACAGGTGAAAAACGGGCCGATAGACTTTCAGCCTCGTGAACCATTTCATCCTCTTTTTGGAGCATTGCCAGGCACACCGATCAACGTGGAGTTTCAGCTAACCCAGGAATATCTGGGATTCGCCACTCACCTCGTATACCTCGCGCCCCTGTTCAAGGAATGCTTGGATGCCGACACTTACGTAAAAGGCAAAGGATCATTTGTTTACAAGGTTATAGACGGCTCGCTGGAAAATCATGCATTAACAGGTATGGCAGGCGTTGCAAACATTGGCAACGAACGCAATTGGTGCGGCCACCCTTTTGCTCAGTCCAATTGGTTTTCATTCGGAAGGATCGCGTGGGATCCTTCATCGAGTTCCCAGGCGATTGCAGAGGAATGGATACGGATGACATTTTCTAATCAGCCTGAAGTTGTGAAGACGTTAGCTGAAATTATGCTCGCCTCGCGGGAGATTACGGTGAAGTACATGACTCCACTGGGATTGCACCATATCATGGGCTGGGATCATCACTACGGCCCGGGCCCGTGGATAAAAGATAAACCGCGCGCCGATTGGACCTCTGTGTATTATCACAAAGCCGACAGTATTGGAATTGGATTTGATCGAACTAAAAAAGGCAGTGCTGCACTGGATCAATATGCCCCTGAAGTCCGGCCAACATTCGAAGCCTTAGAAAACTGTCCGGAAGAGTACCTGCTTTGGTTCCATCACGTACCCTGGGATTACAAAATGAAGTCTGGCAGAACACTCTGGGAAGAGCTTTGTCACCAATACCATGCGGGCGCAGATTCGGTAAAATGGATGCAAAGATCCTGGAATGCGCTCGAGGGAAAAATAGATGCCGAACGCTTTGCCCATGTGAAGAGTCTCCTTGACATCCAATCCAGGGAAGCCGTGTGGTGGAGGAACTCATGCATTCTTTATTTTAAGACATTCTCCAATATGCCAATCCCTGTTGGATTGGAAAAGCCAGACAAGCCGTTAAGCTATTATGAAAAGCTGCAGTTTCCATTTGCACCGGGTATCAGACCCAAGTGGTAAAACCCGGTTTTTAAATTGGGTATAAGATTTGTCAAAATTAAAGTGGCTTATCCGCCTCAACGGAAAATAAAGCCTTGAGGCTTTTAAAACAGACGGTTTTGAAAGCCTCATTCTTTTTTAAGGCAGTACTATGTGTTGATTTTTATCGCGAGTGTGGATTTTTTGTCTCATTCGCTCCAGCTCAATCACACCGTTCTGAATTACGGCTTAACTTATGTTCCCGTTGTATAACCGGGCTCATTTTAGTTTGATCACTTTTTTACGTTCTTTAGCTAATAAAGGAATCTGTTGTGGTCGATCCCGACGAAAAGGAACTTATACTCTTACTTAAGAACGACTCCAAATCGGCCATAAAACTCCTTTTTGAGAAATACCACTCCAGGCTCTGCAGTATTGCCTACCGCCTCATCAAAGACAAAGATCTGGCAAAGGATATCGTACAAGAGGTTTTCATAAAGTTCTGGAGTAACCGTGCTGCCATTGACATTACAACCTCTTTGGCTGCCTATCTTAGACGCAGTGTGATCAATACTGCTTTGAACTATATTCAAAAGGAGAAACGCCATCCCAAAGGGAATTTTGATCACTTCATGTTCAATCCGGTAGGGACGCCGGCAGATCAAAATTACTCAGTAGCCGAACTCTCCAGACGCATTAACGACGCCGTTGACAAACTACCTGTTCGGACCAGGGCTGTGTTCCTCCTAATCAGGCAGGAAGAGCTATCTTATAAGGAGGTTTCGGAATCCCTTAATATTTCATTAAAAGCCGTTGAAAAGGAGATGATGATGGCTCTGAAGAAGCTTCGGGAAATGTTAAAGGAATTTTTAACGATAGCTTTTACCCTTTCGACCTTGCTCTAAAAAAAAGTCGGCCGGAAGGGGGAGGAGATTGCCTGGGCCGCTGTCATGGTTGTAAAAGTAAAAACTATGACAGCAATAGTGAAACTCCCAAAAGTCGCCGGCGTCCTCGGTTTAATTTTAATCAGCCTTGGATGTGAAAACGACGATATTTCTCCGAGAGCAGTTGCAGATTACTTCCCGTTGGAAGAAAACGCAGGGGCAAATTACTTGAAAGAATATGTCAGCACCGGCGATGAACTGACCATTTGGTGGACGGACACGCTGATGTTGAAAGTTTCAGGGGATACGCTTATTGACGGATTATACTATAAAAGAATTATGACGCAATATGGCACGTTGGAAAAGGTTGTGCGAAGTGAAGGAAGCCGTTATTTCGGAAGAAATCATGAACTTTACGGTGGCTTTTCCCGGGAATACATGTTTCTGGATGCGAGCTTGCCGGCGGGGTCGAAGTGGGAACACATCAAAGATGAAGGTTTAACGAAGACGGAATATATTATTGAGGAAGTTAACTCAACATATGTAGTCCGTGGAATTGAGTTTAAGGACGTTATTAAAGTCAAGGTAAATTACTATGACGCCTATACCGACGGTGAGACTCTGGTATATAAATATTCTGCCGAACACGTCTATGCCAATGGTATTGGCGAAATTTACGCGCACTATCCATATCCGGCCTCAGGAGTTTTTAGTGACCTAAAAATCTCGATTCTTTCGAGTTCCAAATAAAACCATCTCATGACAGAGCATCAGGAACAGCTTATCTTAAAATTCTTGAATGGCACTATTTCTCCTGACGAGCAAAAGGTGTTGAACGCCTGGGCTACTGAATCGGAAGACAATAAAAAATTGATGGATGACTTTGCGTTAGTGTGGAAAGTCAGCAGGGAACATTATAAGCAGCATGATTTTGCGACTGCCGATGAATGGAAAAAATTTGAAGCCAACATCACCAAAAAGGCACCTGTTAATGCAGGGACAACAGTTTATTGGCTAAGGGTTGCTGCTTCCATTTCAGTCATCGCTTTATTTTCTTGGATCTTATACATGGTAGTTTTTAGTAATGAAACTATTTTGAAGGAGAGTGGCGAGGGTATCGTACAAGTAGAATTGCCGGATGGGTCCAAGGTCTGGCTGAACCGTAACAGCAGGCTGGCATACGACGATGATTTCACCTCTGACAAAAGAACTGTAAAGTTACTTGGTGAGGCCTTCTTTGAAGTTCGAAAACGTGAAGGAAAGCCTTTTATAATCCTCACAAGCGAGGCTCAGATACAAGTAATTGGAACTTCCTTCAATGTCCAGGCCTATGAAGGATCAGATGCTACGGAAGTATTCGTTGCAACAGGATCGGTGAACTTTGCAAGTAAAGTGAATAGATCGGCTGGCGTTACGCTCAATGCCGGCGACATGGGGGCGTTGTTGAAAAATACTAGCAACGTGGTTCTCAGCCCACATGAAAATTCTAATGTGCTGGCTTGGAAGGAGAAGAAGCTGATATTTAATAGGAGCACTATCCAAAGCGTTGTGGAGAGCATAGAACATTATTTTCGTATCGAGATAGACGTTAGAAACAAAGATATTTTAAAGTGCCGGTTCACGGGATCATTCAACTCCCCTACACTACCAGAAGTAATAGAAGCACTCAGTATTTCACTGGATCTTACTATTACGAAGTCGGATGATTCATATGTTGTAGACGGCCAGGGATGCTAAGCAGGTGCCTTATGCGCATATTTTTTTTGTTAACGTTTTTTTTTCTTGGCCTGATCGCCTGGTCTCAATCCATCCATGATAAAAAGGTGACGATCGAGCTTTCAAACATCACGTTAGAAGAAGCTTGTACAATTCTTTCTATTAGCTATGGGGTTGAATTTTCATACAGCGATAATGTCGTTCCTATTGAAACAGTTGTTAGTCTTTCAATTCGGAACGAGTCGCTTCCGGCCGCCCTTGATAAGCTCCTTAGGGGACTTGGCATTGGATATAAATTTACGGGTAATAGGGTCATATTGAAGCGATTGCCAATTACGCTCACGCAAAATATACGCGGATATATCCGCGATGCCGTTACAAATGATCCGATCCCTGGTGTAACTGTTCTCGTCCAAAGCCCGAATGGTGATTTCGGTGCTTCCTCTGATTCGTCGGGAAGATTTAAAGTGCATAATATTCCAGTCGGCCGCATAAACGTAATAGTTACTTGCGTAGGATATCATACCCGTACCGTTGCAAGTATTTTACTGGGAACAGGGAAAGAACTGGTATTAGACCTTAGGATATCCGAGTCAGTAACAGCTATGGATGAGGTCGTGATCATGGCGCCGAAGCCTGACGCTATACCCGGAGACGGTCTTGCGTTGACAAGCAGTAAATCCTTTTCGGTCGAGCAATCAAAACGCTACGCTGGAAGTTTAGGAGATCCTGCGCGTATGGTAACAGCATTTGCCGGGGTAACGGCAGCCAGCGATGAAAGCAATGCGCTGATAATAAGAGGTAACTCTCCAAGAGGAGTGCTTTGGAAGATAGATGGCGTGGAGGTCCCCAATCCAAATCATTTTGCTAGCGAAGGTGCGTCTGGCGGGGTCGTTAGTACCTTAAGTTCTAACATAATCGAAAGCTCTGATTTTCTGACTGGCGCATTTCCTGCCCAATACGGCAATGCATTGTCTGGTGTCTTTGATATAAAGCTGAAGAATGGTAACAATGAGAACAAAGAATATTCTGCCCAAGCTGGCCTGTTGGGGCTGGAATTCTCGGCCGAGGGTCCTTTCAGCAGGAAACATCCCTCTTCATACCTTATCAACTACAGGTACTCAACATTGTCGATACTCGATAAACTTGGCGTCGAGTTGAACGACGCCGGGCAATATAGAGACTATCAGGACATTTCCTTTAAAGTAAATTACCCCACATCACGGGCAGGTATTTTTTCACTTTTTGGGCTCGGCGGAAAAAGCCGTTCCCACAAAAAAGTCGAAAACATTTCAGATGTCAGCAGTTCTGATCTCGGTATCATGGCGCTCACTTATGAAAATAAACTTGGTGATCATGGGTCCATTCAGGGGGCGTTGTCATGGACAGGCACGGAAATTAAAAAAGACAGCGAAGTTTCAGAGTTAAGCCCCGGGCCGGTGCTGGTAGAAGAAAGCTACACAAAATCATATGTTCGAGCGGCGATTTCGGCGCGGAGAAGAATGCATACGCGATTTCTCCTTGAAGGAGGTATCACGCTTAGCCTATTGGATTTCGACTTCTATTTACGAAATCGCGATCCAGGCAACACTCCTTATCAGGAGATAATAAATTTCTTTGAAGAAGGTAACACTACCATTACACAAATGTATGTGTTGGCGCGCCATTATTTGTCTCCGACATTGTTTGCATTTTATGGGGCTCACTTTTTGAATTTTACACTTACGCAGGATCGATCATTTGAGCCAAGGGCAGGACTCCGGTGGCAAAGATCTGAAACAGTCTCTTGGAGCCTGGCATTCGGAAAGCACAGCAGAATTGAAAATCTTCAGTACTATCTTGGCCGGGATCACCAGGTCGGCGGAAATGAGGTTCAAATCAATAAGTCGCTTGGATTTACTCGGGCAAATCACT
>JAICGJ010000134.1 GCA_025923195.1 Chryseolinea sp. | reverse complement strand
ATAACAGTAATCGGTATTGCTGCCTTAGGGATGGCATGGATCCCCTATTTTACTGAGCGCACAAATATTTCATATTCAATAGTGTATGTTCTGGCCGGCGCGCTCCTTTACTCAATAACGGATACCCTGCCGTTTCCGGATCCGTTACAGGAACGGGAGACTGTATTACGGCTCACCGAAATGGTAGTAATCATTTCATTGATGGGGACGGGATTGAAAATTGATCAGCCCTTTTCCGTTCGGTCGTGGAAAGTACCTTTCAGACTGGTGACCATTACGATGGTTTTAAGCATTGCAGCCGTAGCAATTTTAAGTAAATGGATGTTCGGCCTCGACGTGGCCGGCGCGCTCCTCCTGGGCGCGGTGCTAGCTCCCACAGATCCTGTGCTAGCGTCCGATGTACAAGTGGGCCCACCGTTAGAAAAAAACAAAGATAATGTTCGCTTTTCATTAACAGCTGAGGCAGGAATGAATGATGGCATGGCATTTCCGTTCACCTGGTTAGCCATAGCATGGGCATTAGCTCCCGAAGAATTTGATTTGCAGCAATGGATCTTAGGAGATCTGATTCTAAAGCTTATCATCGGGCTTGTTTGCGGTTACCTTTTAGGGAAGGCTCTGGCATTTTTGGTGTTTAAAGTTTCTAAGGATCAAGACATATACATTCGAGATGGATTTGTGGCCATTTGTGCAACGTTTATAACATATGGTATTACAGAAATGCTGCACGGTTATGGTTTTATTGCTGTGTTTGTTGCAGCCATTTCCATCAGAAACTATGAGCTGCACCATGAATACCATCGTAAATTGCATTCTTTTACCGACCAAATCGAGCGGATTTTGCTGGCGATTGTTCTGATCCTATTTGGAGGCTCACTCGTTCACGTAGTCATTCAGAATATATCCTGGAGCATGGTCATTTTTTCATTGCTATGTATATTTCTTGTCCGTCCCATCACGGCTCGGTTATCATTATATTCGCTGGACTTTCACAGAAAGGAAAAGCGGGCAATTAGTTTCTTCGGCATAAAGGGTATAGGTTCCTTTTTTTACCTGGCCTTTGCATTGCAAGCTGCGACATTTGAAGGTGAACGCCTCTTATGGTCGGTCGTTTCTTGCGTGGTTCTGTTCTCAATCATTATTCATGGCGTTACTGCCTCCTTAAGCATGAAGAAGTTAGGTGATCAATTTGAAAGAAAGAATAAAATCCCTGACAAGCAACCCGATGACACGTGAGATAAGGTCAGCGGCGTAGAGTATTTATGAACTCGTGGTAGCTCTAACACAGCCATTTTCCCGCTTTGAGAACTGGTAATTTGAATGTATCCTGACCACTTTTGTTTATCTTTAAACAATCCAAAATTTCATGCGATCTTTCAATTTCAAGCCCTTCCGCATTTCAAGATTCATATGTATTTCAGCTGGGATATTTTCATTTGCTGTAGGAATAAATGGCAGTATTGCCCAGCAGACACACATCAACTTCATTATCATCTTTACCGATGATCAGGGCTACGGAGACTTAGGATGTTACGGTCATCCCACCATCAAGACACCCCATATTGATAAAATGGCTATTGAAGGACAGCGCTGGACTAACTTCTACGTTGCTGCAAATGTTTGTACACCTTCGAGAGCTGCACTTCTTACGGGTCGACATGCCGTCAGAAGCGGCATGTACAGCAAAAGGGGCAAGCGTGTACTCTTTCCCGATTCGGAGGGCGGGCTCCCCTCAACGGAATTGACGATAGCAAAACATCTGCAACGTAATGGCTATCGCACAGCCTGTATTGGCAAGTGGCATCTGGGACATTTATCGCGGTTTTTACCTACCAGTCATGGCTTCGACTACTACTATGGAATCCCCTATAGCAACGATATGGATCGTATAGAATCTATCGACCAAATTAAGGCTTCTTCAGAACCAAAGGTTGAATACTTCAACGTTCCACTCATGCAAAACACCAAGATCATCGAACGGCCCGCCGATCAAAAAGTGATCACGAAACGGTACACGGCAGAAGTCTTAAAATTCATTTCGGAAAATAAGGCAAAACCCTTTTTTATTTATCTCGCTCACTCCATGCCACATGTGCCTCTCTTTGTGTCTGCAGATTTCGAAGGCAGAAGTGAGCGTGGTCTTTACGGTGATGTGATCGAGGAAATCGATTGGAGTGTGGGACAAATCATTCGTGCTTTAAAAAAGGATGGTTTAGATAGGAATACCGTTGTAATTTTTACTTCTGATAATGGACCGTGGGCATTGTATAAAGAGCTGAGTGGCAGTGCTGGCCCTCTCCGCGGTGCCAAGGCCACGGGATATGAAGGCGGAGTTCGTGTTCCTGCCATATTTTGGAGTCCTGGAAGAATAAAGCCTGCAGTAATCTCCGACATGGGAAGCACGCTTGATATTTTACCCACGCTAAGCAAGTTAGCGGGTGTGGATCTGCCAATAGATCGTCAATATGATGGTTATGACCTTTCCGAAGTTCTGATGTCGCAAAAGCAAAGTCCAAGAAACGATATGATCTTCTACCACGACGAGAAGATTTTTGCTGCGAGGAAAGGGCCTTACAAACTCTACTTTTATCGAAACAACCCGATCGGCTACCCGGAAAAACTCGAGAAGCTTGAATCAAAAGAATTATTTAACCTTCAGCACGATCCGTCTGAACGATACAATATATCCGACATTCATCCAGAAGTGATTAAAGAAATTGAAGCAATGGTGCGAGCACACGAATCCACGGTAGTCGCGACTGAAAGTCAACTGGATCATGTAATGGTCAGAAAGAAATGAAAAGAATTGAACCTATCTAGTCTTCTGTCACAACCGGGCTGATCGTTATAGTGATTGCCTTAGCAATATTCATCTGGAATCCGTCTAGACTGCCAGGGCCGATCCCGTAGGGGACTGGGGAATGAATAACCTCCGGCAATTTATTTCCAATTGTGATTTACAACGGCATAGCTGGTGACTCACGCCGGTTATTAATTCCATTAAACCGAAATTCAATAGGTCCCCACGTAGTCATAAATATTCAAAAATTTTATTTTTGTTAAAGCCTTGAATGGCTCGTCAACTGAACATTTGAACCGTTTCACTGTTGAAAGTGACATTATGCGTTCACGAATTTTAGTCCTATTGTTTTCAATTTTAATTTCATCCCTCTTACATGCCCAGGATCCGGCAGCCGATTCGCTTAAGTTCCAGAAATTTCTCACCATGGTGAACGCCAACCGTGAGCAAAGTTACGTAACGGTGGGTTCTGGCATCGGGAACCTTGAACCCTTGATACTGGAAGCTAAACTTTCTCCGAGCTATTTTTTTGCCAGGAACAAAAAACTCTGGGCAGTAATGGTAAACCCACAGGTGCAAGTGAGAATACTGAATGAAAAATCATTGCCCATTCGCAATCCAAGTTATAGGGTATACGGCACGTTCTTCCACGAATTAAAATTCTGGCAAAAAACTTTCCTCCGGAAAGTGTTCTATGACAACGCACTGTGGTATGGATCCTATGCTCACCATTCAAACGGCCAGGACGGACCTTTCTTTGCAAGCGACAGCACGCAGGAAGTGAATTTTGATGACGGTAATTTCTCCACCGACTATCTTGAGTTTGGCATTTACACCTATCGGGCAACAGATCTTGGCAGAAACTATTTTTCCATTCGCGGTTTCAAAGCATCACTGGAGTATTATCCGACAGCCTGGTACAGCGAGGGACTGCGCGACCGCTATGGTTCATACCGTATTTTTGCTAGCATGGGGATTGTTGGACCCCAAAGAGATCTGCGACGCCAAGGGCTCATGCGATGGCTCCAGAGATCGAGTCTCGAACTAAAAGCAGGCTGGATTTTTGGAAGTATGGAAGACGCGGCGCCTTTAGAAGCATCGAGCCGCATGATCATTGATGTGTATTACAAGTATTATCCCTCTTGGTTCGATGAAATCGCGTTCTTTATCCGCTACTACTATGGGCAGGATTATTATAATATCTATTTTGCCAAAGATGAGCTCACAAATCTCTCCTTCGGAATTACATCTAACATTATGAATTTTAGACAGGCTGTCAAACTTTTTAAATAAGAAACCTAAATTCGGATTTTAACAACGACATTATGCACAGATAGCCTGGAATTTAAAAGATTATCAGGCCCGTTTGTTAATGTTATGGAAGAGGACTAATATCGAATATGCACAGCGAAAATAGCACAGTGCGACATCCTGCTTTAAGGCGAAGCCACCTGAGAAAAAACTTGTATTCCCTGTTTGCTGTATCGATAATTTTTATTGGAGGATGCAATACCCGGCAAACTTCAAACCATGATTCGTCAGACAACGCATTCGCTGCCTTTCAGGAAAAATTTTTGGATGCTTATTGGAAACAATATCCAGCGGCTTCCATCTTCATTGGATACGGAAAATATTATGATACCCTGGTCATCCCTGGGGACGAGGCAGCGGCAGCGACAATCAGATTCTCACGTCAATGGCTTGATTCTCTAAAGGCATTCCCATATGATCAGCTTCATGACAATAACAAGATCAGTTTCAACATTATCAAGAATCAGCTTGAAACCGACATCTGGTATCAGGAGGTCTTTAAGAAAGACGAATGGGATGCTTCGGGTTACAACCTCAGCGGTACCTCATTTTATATTATAAACCAGCCTTATGCGCCGCTGAATGATCGGCTAAGAATTTTGTCCAAACACTTGCAACAATCAGACGCATATTATGACGCTGCATTAAAAAGACTTCGCCAGCCAACGCGCGAACACATCGAGCTGGCGATTCTGCAAAACGAAGGCGGTATCTCCGTATTTGAAGAAAGTCTCCAGGATTCGATCGATGCGTCACACCTGACTGACTCCGAAAAAAAAGTGGTGCGAGAAAACGTTGAAAAAACCGTCCGGGCTATCAGGCAATTTATACAGGCATTAAGAAATATGCTCAGCGAGAAAGACTACACATTCAGAAGTTTTCGGATAGGCAAGAAGTTATTCGTCGAGAAATTCGGTTATGACCTGGCCACAACGTTTACCCCCGAGGAAATATATAACAGAGCAGTGGCTGATAAAAAAGTTTACCATCGAAAAATGTTCGGTTTAGCGGAGAGACTTTGGTCCAAATACTATGGCAATCAGAAAAAACCGACAGATACCCTTTCAATCATCCGATCTGTGATTGATAAAATCGACCTTCAGCACGCGGCGCCGGAACATTTTTTTGACAGTCTTGTCAACCAGGTGGAACGTCTGAAAGAATTTATACTGGAAAAAGACCTTTTCGACTTTGACACGGCCTATCCTATAAAAGTAAGGATCATGCCAGAATATCTTAGAGGTGTATCGGTCGCCAATGCTGAGTTTACGCCGCCCTACCAGACAACAGGCGTGACGTACTACAACATCGATGACCTTACGGAATACCCAAAAGACAAAGCGGAGGGCACGTTGCGCGAATATAACACCTATTCGTCGCAGTTACTTTCCATTCACGAAGCAGTTCCCGGACATTGTTTGCAGGGTATTTATAACAATAAAAATTCTCCTGACGTGGTCCGGTCGGTATTCATGAACGGCACTATGATTGAGGGTTGGGCAGTGTATACCGAAGGCATGATGTTGGAAAACGGCTGGGGTAACCATTCACTAGAGATGGACCTCATACATGGCAAGTGGAAATTGCGGGAGCTGTCCAACGTGATCGTTGATTATGACCTCCATGTGCTTAACAAGTCGAGGGAATCAATCATGAACCTGCTGGTGAAAGAATGTTTTCAGACCCAGGCCCAGGCTGAAGAAAAATACCATCGCGCCACTGTATCACAGGTTCAGCTTTGCTCATATTATTCGGGATATCTCGCCATTGAATCATTGCGGGAAGAATATAAGCGAAAGATGGGAGACAAGTATACGATAAAAGATTTTCATGAGAAGTTTCTCAGCTTTGGAAGCTCGCCAATAAAATATATCCGTGAACTGATGTTGGCGGAAAATCAGTAAGCTAATGTTACAATTTTCCGTCCAGCCAGTGGATGATATTTAGCAACAGTTGTGGATTTTGTGCAGCAGACGCTTGGTTCATTCCCATCGGTATTTTATCAGGACCGGCAAGTTGTGCGCTGAACATTGCTGCTTCTCCAAATACTACAACTCTTCCTGTGCCGTATTGAAGCATCGCCCCGTTGACAAAATGCCGGCCGGATAATTTTGGTGTCGTTTCATTAAATTCCCAGGCCTTGGAAGCGAGTTCAATAACATATCCATCATCGAGGTTCGTGATAACAGTAGCCTCCGGCGGCGGGAGGAAGGCGGAACCTGTAAACAACTGGATGCTGTCAATTTTTTCGTTGGCGTTCCGACCGTTGGTAATCACGTTGTCTGCAAGGTTTTTTAGTTTCTTAGAGAACATTTCGGGTCCATCATTTTTTCTGAATGCGAAGCCATTGATAAAGTTAAACCCGAAAGCCGCGGCAAGATTTGCTGCAGCGCCCGCGCACGGCATGTGATCGGCGATGATGAATAACCTTCCGCCGGAATTGACCCATTTTTCTACCGCCGTCACCTCGTCATTTGTAAATGCCGGTCGCGTTGGCAATTTCCATTCACCGGTGTCGCCTACCGGATTGGCAATGACCAATATCTGTGTGTTCAGCAAAGATGTTTCAGTAAACTTTTCCTTACCCGGCTTTAGCACGTAGCCGTCGTTCTCAAGGATGTTGCCGAACGTGCTGTACCGGCCTCCCAGCGTATGAAAATTAAGATGGGCTTCGTCCAAAATGATCACCGGTCCCTTGGCTTTTGCATAGACGGGGTGCGTGACTTTGTACTTGAAATTGGCGTCGGGTATTTGTTGCGCTGCTACCGACAGTTGAAGCGTTTGAAAAATAAAAAGCAAGGTTGTCATCCGGTATTTCATCTTGCAGAATGTTAGGGATATTGTTGTAACCGAGAAAATGCAATTGCAATTCAAGATAAACAAAAGTTAGCGACAGATCCGAAGTTGTGTTAACGCAATGTACTGATGACCTTCTGTTTCACTTCTTTATGAATAAACCCAAGGAGATGTAATCATAGCGTTGTGTCTGGCAAGACGACAGATTCGCAATGTTCGCACGCAGTTGTGAGGGCTGAGCATAAAAATATACCCCGGGGAAAAACCACCGGGGTAACGATTCCTTTCGACAACTTTGAAAGGCGAACTTGATCAATTGTCATTTGATATCAGCCAAAGCCGCTGTGGCGGTGGCAGGACTTATCTTAGTTGACAACAGATTGATCGAATTGATCGGGAAACCTCCCTTCATAGCATGTGTCCTAAGTATTTCCTCGTTCTGAGCGCGGTAGACACAAAATATCTTGTCGGTAGTAACATAACTTTCCACCCACTCGATTTCGGGTCCGAGCTCTTTTAGTACTGAACAGGATTTTTGAGAAATACCCTGAAGTTCTTCAGCGCTGAATTGGCCGGCGTTGGGTATCTCACGCTCGATCACATAAGTGTTCATTTTCGTTGTTTCCATACTAGTTGCTTGTTTAGTTTTTGTTGAAGCGGTCTGGGAATACGTCACTGTTGATCCAAGCATGAGGATCATGAGCAGAATGATTAATGTAGTCTTCATGGTGATAAGGGTTAGTTGTTGATGACGAAGTAAAGATTATTCGTCTTCACCCGAATCTCTTGCACAGATCATTCAATGAATTGTAAAAATAGATCGTGCTATGCCCTTGTTTTGAGGTAGGCAAGGGGCTGTACACCAAATCTTTTCTGAAAACATTTGGTGAAATATGAAGGACTGCTGAAGCCGGTATCAAAGGTAGTTTGGGAAATATTCCGGTCTTCATTGCGAAGCAAATTGAGCGATTGCTGGAGTCGGTATTCCCTTAATAATGAGTTCGGTGACATACCCGTTGCGGAAATGCATTTTCTATACAATTGTGGTTTGCTGACTGACATGACGCGACAGAAGTCAGGAATGTCAAAGTCAGGGTTATGCCAGTTTTTATCCAACGTATCGATCAGGATTTCCAAAAAGTTTTCCTCCGGCGCGGTGAGCCATCGGATGTCTCCTTGTCTTACCGTCAGACTCCAATCGTTGTCTTTGTAAAGATTGCGTACAACATGCGAAGTTGTCACCTGATTATCCTTGCTGATATTACACAGATACTGTGCAAACCTGATGGTAGTACCAAAAATTGAATTGCTCTTGTTAACAGGTACACCGGCGTGGAGCCCAAACCTTAGGCCGATCAGACCTCCAGCGCCCGCTAATTTGCCTTGTACGGCGAGAGCACATTCCATCGATTGTGATGCAGAGATAAACGAAAGTACAAATCCATCTTCCTTCAAGTAAACTTCACGTCCACCGTGATTCCGGGATTCGTCGCGCACAATTGTACTATACAGAAGCAGTAACTCCTGTGTTCTTTCTTTGCCAAGTCTGTGCTGGAGGAGGCGTGCGTCAAGGGTCTTGGATACAAGAATGACTCTGAACGCGGGGTCACTGAATACCTTGAGGTGTGTATCAGGTTGTTCAATTGCATTTTCGGGATCTTTTATTCTTCCCAGGAAAGCCTTCACTAAATCAGTATTAACCTGAATAACTTCATTGGGGATCAGTCCGTGGGCTTTTTCATGCATCAGTTTTACCGATTCCTTGTCGGGGGCTTCGATCAGGCAAAAAACACAGCCTTTGTCTTCATCGATCCAATAGGTCATCGCTCTGCAGCCGTACTTCTCCTGGATCTTTACGTCTTGAATGTGCGCTTCCGCAACTTGAGTTGGTGTGACACCGGGGGCAATATGTAGATCCATGAAAAGTGGCATGCCTGGAACTGGTACAATTAAATGTATACTTTTCTTTTTAAATAGAAAATTTGATTCAATTAATTGTAGGATTGGTTCAATGCAGGACCCGAATTCAGGAAAGACAATGACTTTGTGAGCGGGAAAATGTTGCTAAAATGGATCCGAGAGTACTGATAAGGGGAAATAATCAACCGATTTCCTAAGCTCTAGTCCTCTTTGAGAGAAATGATCATGACTCCATTCTTTCCCTTCTCGCCATACTCTGCAAGGGACTCTCTATCAATGAGGACTTCAACAGACTCGACTTGTGTGATACTTATTCTTTCAAGGTCCTCTTTGGTGGCTTCCTTATTAATTCCTCCTTCAGAAATTACAAACAGGGGTTCCGGCGGCGGTCCGAGGGGGGTTAAAGAACTAACCTGAAGTTGTTTCGCCAGCGAATTTTTAACTGGAGGCGTATCTTTTTGAGAATTTGTTTGCTGAGCATACGCTACCGCGCACGAACAGACTGTGAAAGCAACAACTATTAGACATTTCATCACGCTAGGGGTTAGGTGCGAATAGCTAATGTAGAATAAAAATTGCAACTGTGCTTCATGGTTGAGCAGAAATATTGTGGGAGGGGTAATGAGGGCGGGATGGTATAGGATATGGAATAGGGTATAGGGTATAGGGTGTAGGGTGTAAGGTGCCACGCTCGGATAAGCTTCGGCTGTTGGCTGTAAACTGTAAGCTGTAAACTCTAGGATAAGTTAAGTTGGAGGTGTAGGGTGTAGGGTGGTAAGGTGCCACGCTCGGATAAGCTTCAGCTGTAGGCTGTAAACTGTAAGCTGTAAACTCTAGGATAAGTTAAGTTGGAGGTATAGGGCGTAGGGTGTAAGGGTGCCCCGCTCGGATAAGCTTCAGCTGTAGGCTGTAAACTGTAAGCTGTAAGCTTTAGGTAAAAGTTGATCCAATATTTTTTATCTTCATAGTACCATGAATCGTCTGCGAAAAACATTTCTTCTAACCAATATATTTTTTCTCTTTGTTCTCGCAGCCAGCGGGCAGGAGGGCGCATCCATATATCAGACTTATTGTGCGGGTTGTCACGGCGCACAATTACAAGGAGGTTCCGCAGAGACTCTAATCAAAACAATTTGGAAATATGGAAGAAGAGGTGACGCCATCTTCAGGAATATAAAATTCGGAATTCCCTCAACTGAAATGATCGGCTGGGGGAAGGTCCTAAATGATGTGCAGATTAAAGCAGTCTCAGATTTTATCATAGCATCACAAACTATTCCGCCCGATGCAAGGCGTACGATTCCAAGTACGTTAAAGACGAAGCATTATACACTCAAAGTAGAGCAACTTATCACGGCCGGTCTGCACACTCCCTGGGGTATGGAATTTCTCGATCCCGATCGCGCACTGATCACTGAACGTTCTGGCGCTATTCGTACTATGATCAACGGTAAACTAAATGAGGGTGCCGTTGAGGGAGTTCCGGCAACTGCATACCAACCTTCAACTACGGGCGGTTACTTTGATATTGCCCTCGATCCTAAATACAAAACCAACGGTTGGATATATCTGGCATTTAGTCATACCAATGGAGATCACACCAATAAGAATGCGCCAAGTATGACGAAGGTGATAAGAGGAAAGATCAAGAATAATCAGTGGGTGGAACAACAAACATTGTTTGAGGTGCCGGATTCATTGAAGGTAACAGGTGGCAATCGTTGGGGAGGAAGATTGTTTTTTGACAAAGAAGGATTTTTGTTTTTCTCCATCGGTGACATGGCTCGAGCCAATGATTCACAGGATTTGCGCAAGCCTTCTGGAAAGGTATTTAGGATTTCCTCAGATGGTTCAATTCCAAAAGACAACCCATTTGTCCGGACTTTGAATGCCTTGCCCGCCATTTATTCCATAGGTAATCGCAATGTCCAGGGCTTTGCCCAGCATCCCGAAACAGGGGAGATCTGGATGACTGAGCATGGACCTATGGGAGGTGATGAATTGAACATTCTGAAAAAAGGGACCAATTATGGTTGGCCTGTTATTACGTATGGAGTTGACTACAGTGGAGAAATAGTTTCTAATGATACCGTAAAGTCCGGGATGGCTCAGCCTGTTATTTATTGGACTCCATCCATAGCTGTTTGCCCTGCGGAGTTTGTAACAAGCCAGCAATTTTCAAAGTGGAATAATAACCTGCTCGTGGGTGCCCTTGCCTTTGAAGAGATTCGTCGGCTTGTGATCACAAACAATCAGGTCACTGAGCAAGAGATGATCTTAAAGGGAGTAGGCAGGGTTAGAGAGTTAAAAACAGGACCCGACGGCGCAATTTATGTTGTCTTAAATGAACCTGATATGATCATTCGTCTTACACCACAATAGTCCTAAAAATACGAATGATCCACATAACATAGTGTATGTGTATATCATTTTTCAATAGGTCCCAACGCTTGCTTGGAGACGGGTAAGTTTATTTTGGTCCCCTTGGCATCTTCACCGAAGACCTCACCCTCGTTTACATGATCTATTGTCACCCGTGTTACTGTCTTGTCAAACGAAAACTTGAAGACCTTATTGGTACACTTGTCCTTGCGGATGTATTTGTCCTTTTCATCAGATAGGCTATATGCCTTTTGAGCAACCCGCTTGTTATCCGCAGAGTAAAAATTAATGTAAGCAACTACATCAGCATAGGTTTTATCTGGAACGATCTGGACGATAATTTTCTTGCTGTTATCAGGATGCAACTGTACATATACTCCATGTTCAACCGGAGCAAGAGATACCATGAAGATAAGCACGAGAAATGAACAAATTGGCGCGAGTGATTTTATCTTTTTCATGCGTTTCAATTTTGGTTGATAAATGTTGCATTTTACATTTCATCGATAGACTGGCCAAGTCATATTCGTCCAGAACCCGCTGGATTCTGCTTGTTTCTTTAGGGCCCGGTCAACGAATGGCACATACTATAAACCCACTATTTTCACATTTGGGCTAAGGCTTGGCAACTGCGAGCTAAAGAAGGTGTCTCTGGGATGCTCGATACCAGGTTACACCACTGTCGGACTTTAAATTAAATTCAATAAATTAGAATGCACTCAACAATAAATTTGTCGCACTCTCAGTATGAGCCCTGTTATACTATTGGTTCTTGGTCTTACCGTCGTATTGGCGGGCATACTTTGGGTCAAACTGCATCCCGTCATAGCACTTTTGACGGGCGCACTGCTAGTTGGAGCTCTGACCTCTACGGAGCTACTAAGGCAATATGCAGCTAGCAAAGGATTATCCGAAGGACAGACAACCTCACTTCTGGAACAGTCATTGGGAGAGCGTGTAGCCATAGGTTTTGGTAACACGTGCGAAAAAATAGGACTGCTGATCATGCTGGCCTCGATCATCGGAAAGGGTCTTTTGGATAGCGGCGCTGCAGAACGTATTGTTCGTTCAATGCTATCGGTTTTTGGACAAAAAAAAGCGCCATGGGCATTTACGTTAAGCAGTTTCGTCCTGGCTATTCCCATTTTTTTTGATACGGTCTTTTATCTTATGATTCCGTTGGCCCGTGCTATGGGAGTTCGTTTTCAAAGATCATATGCCTTGTTCGTTATGGCTATTATAGCGGGCGGTACTATTGCTCACTCTCTGGTGCCCCCGACGCCAGGGCCTCTCTTCGCTGCTGGCGCATTCGGCGTCAGCATTGGACTTATGATCATGGTAGGGACGATCATAGGCCTGGCATGCTCAACGGCCGGCCTATTGTATGCGTTCTGGCTTAATAAAAGGCAGGACATCACGGTGCGCACTACAGCTGATACATCCGTAGAAACCTTGAAGACATGGTTAAACAAAGATACTAGCCAGCTTCCCTCTTTTTTCATGGCTAACCTTCCAATCGTATTGCCGGTTATTCTAATCTCCGGAGATACGATTATGAAAAGTATGAGGGTTTCAGCACCCGCTTCGATTGAGACATTTTTTGCGTTTGCAGGTGATCCGAACGTTGCCCTTTTTATCGCCATGATTATTTCGCTCTATCTAATGGCCAAGCAACACGATTTTAATTTAAAGGATTTAAAGAAACCTGTGGAAGAATCGATCTTAAGTGCCGGCACCATTATCTTAATTACGTCAACCGGCGGAGCTTTTGGCCACATGCTCCAGCAAACATCTATTGGCAGTTGGATTGCAGGACAAGCGTCAAATTATCATTATGCAATCTTACCCCTGGCATTTTTCATTACTGCTGTTATTCGCACTGCACAAGGCTCCGCTACGGTAGCAATGATCACCGCTGTCGGTATGCTCACCGTCTTTACCTCAGAAGGAGCTCTAAATTTTAACCCGGTTTACCTGGCCATCGTCATTGGGTGTGGCTCCAAAATTTTTCCCTGGATGAATGACAGCGGATTCTGGATCATTTGCAAAATGAGCGGCTTCACAGAGCGGGAAACGATTCGGAATTTTTCATACCTTCTGCTCGTGATGGGAATAGTTGGTCTTGTCGTTACCATGACTATGGCCAAATTATTCCCGCTAATTTGACAACAATTATTAGATTTAATTACGAACAACAAGTTTCTGCAAATGAAAATAAAGGATCTTCGAATTCATTCCATTGCAATTGCGGACCCACCGCTCAGAAGTTCATATGGTCTTCATGCACCGTACGCGTTGCGAACGATCATAGAATTAGAAAGTGAAGATGGGGTCATCGGTATTAACGAGACATATGGTGGCGAATCGCCTGCAGCTGCCTTGCGTGGTATTCGCAGTAAAATCATTGGCGCCGACGCCTTTCGCGTCACCGGAACAATCAATCCAGCCATGGAAAAATTTAAAGTCAATGGGCTTGACAGGTCGCAGACATTTCTCGTACCTGGCGAGAATCCCCTGGATGAATCGACGCGCACCTATGCAGCCATTGAAGTTGCCTGTCTGGACCTGATAGGAAAGAGCGTAGGCGTACCGGTATGTGACCTGATCGGTGGCCGAGTTCGCGACAAAGTACCTTTTTCAGCTTATCCGTTTTACAAGCATGCCGGCGGCGGCGGTGAAGGGAACGACCTGCGCGAAGACGAATATGGAGAAGCATTATCACCCGAAATGCTAGTGGTGCAAGTCAAACAAATGATAAAGAAGTATGGATTTACATCGATAAAGTTCAAAGCAGGTGTGTTAAAGCCAGAGGAGGAAATTGAGACTGTTAAGCAAATGTACCAGGAATTTGGACCAGAAGTTCCGTTGCGAATAGATCCGAATTCCGCATGGACTGTGACGACATCTGTGAAAGTTGGTAAGGCGTTGTCACGCGAACTTTCAGGTGGCGGTTATTTGGAAGACCCTACAGCGGGCATACAAGGTATGGCTGCTGTAAGGAAAGAACTCCTTGCATGCGGTGTTGAGGTTCCGCTGGCCAGTAACGTCGCCGTTACGTCATTTAAAGATTTGCCGGCAACTGTAGCCCACGATGCAGTCCAGATCATTTTGTGCGACCACCATTACTGGGGCGGGATGAGGCAGGTGCAACACTTGGCAAAGTTGGCCGAAACATTCAACATTGGGCTTTCTATGCATTCCAATAGTCACCTTGGAATTTCTCTCATGGCAATGGCGCATGTTGCGGCGGCAACACCTCACCTCACGTATGCCTGCGACACGCACTATCCCTGGCAATCCGAAAAAGATGAAGTGGTGAAAGGAGGAAGGATCCGAATAAAGGACGGTTGTGTAGCTATACCAGAAAAACCGGGGCTTGGTGTCGAGCTCGATTACGATCAACTGGAACGGGGCAAGGAACGATATCGAAACGTTCCTTATAAGAAACGAGACGATGAAGCTGAGATGAGGAAACACGTAGACCCGTCGTGGACAAGGGTCTTGCCGAGATGGTAAAGTTCAATAGGATATCAAAGATGAAAATTACAAACGTTCAGGGATTTTTGATGTCGTGTCCAATGCCGCAAGAAATTTCCTTGCCCTTTTGGGGAGGGATCCGGACGATCACAAAAAGGGATGCGATGCTTATAAAAGTTACAGCCGACAATGGTCTTACCGGATATGCCCCAGGACCGGCATTCGGCCGCGCACTTGAAGAGATAAACACGGTCATACGTTCCTTCCTTGTCGGAAAGGACCCACTGCAGTGGAGACAATTCAGGTTTCAGGGAAGCTTGGATACATCTAAGACATATTACGCAACGGAGGTGGCACTGCTCGACATGGCAGGAAAGTTCGAGGGCTGCAGTATCTCGGAACTTATGGGCGGACGTGTACGCTCTCAGTTAAAGTTGTATGGCAGTGCCGGTATGTATATGTCGGCCGAAAAATATGCGGAGGAGGCAGCGGCCATCCAGGCCATGGGATTTTCAGCATACAAAATGCGCCCTGGTCTTGGACCTGACGACGATCTGAAGACCGTGGAGCTCATGCGAAAAACAACGGGCCCGGATTTTGGGCTTATGATCGATGCGCATACCTGGTGGCGCATGGGTGATAAGAATTATTCAGAACAAGTGATTCATGACCTGGCCCGAGCATTTCGACCACATAATCCTTATTGGCTGGAGGAGCCGTTCAACCCCGAAGATCATATCGCATACAAAAATTTAAAAGATAAAAACGTTATTACAGTCGCCACGGGCGAGCATGAACAAGAATACGAGGGATTTGAAAATCTTGCACAGCTTCGGGCAGCTGATTTTTTGCAAATGGACGTCTGTTGTCAAGGAGGTTTCGACATGGGTCTCAAGGTATTCGACCTTGCGAAAAATCACGATTTAAAATTTGCTTTCCATAGCTGGGGTACTACGCTCGAGGTCTTGGCTGCCGCCCAGCTTGGAGCCTGCCGCAGTGAATCTGTGGTTGAGTGGCTGGAGTATCCGTGCTACAGCTCTCCAGACAGTGTAGGAATGTATCCGTTTCCACTTTCTGATGAGATTCTCTCGGAAAAACTGGATATTGAGAACGGATATCTCAAACTTCCTCCGGGTCCTGGACTGGGGATAGAAATCAACGAGGAGGTTATTGAGAAGTATCCATTTATTCCCGGTCCGTGGTCCTTCTTCCACCAGTCTTCACCTAAGAGAACGATCGCAGTGACCGGTGACCATAGCGTTAAGTGGGTGAAACATTAGTCGTCGGGCATGGATTGAATTTATGATTCACGTTTATCAGTTTGACATGAAAAACCTCAAAGAGAAAATCAAATCAGGCGAAGTTGTCCATGGTTGCTGGGTCAACCTGGCGTCTACAGTGTCCACCGAGATTGTAGGGAATGCTGGTTTCGATTGGCTGTTGCTTGATCTTGAACATGGTGCCGGTGATGTCGCTGTCATGTATCAACAACTCCAGGTGTTATCGGGGTCAACTTCGACACCAATAGTCCGCACCGACGATCTTTCTAGGCCGAAGGTGCAAAGGATTCTGGATGCCGGGGCTGCCGGGATAATGTTTCCGCAGATACAATCTTCACCGGAAGCTGATGAGGCAATTCGAATGATGTACTATCCTCCCCGTGGTACGCGCGGCATTGCGAGGATGGTGAGAGCTACGCACTTTGGAAGGACCGCAGCGGAGTATATCGCTGGCGTGGAGAATTATCTTGTGAGTATCATTCAAATTGAAACTGTGAAAGCTTTGCATAACATCGAATCGATCGCTGCAACGGATGGAGTAGATGTTCTTTTTGTTGGCCCGAATGACCTTTCGCTTTCGATGGGCATATTCGGTCAGTTCAATCATCCCAATTATCATAAGGCGATCAAGGATGTCGCAATAGCGGCAAAAAAATACAATAGGGTAGTGGGCGTGCTATTGCAGGATGTTAGCGAGTATGAGATGTACTATGAACTGGGATACCGCTTTCTTGCCTGCGGCGGAGATGGTGCCTTTGTGAGAAAAGGTGCGGAAGAACTGGTAAAGAGGTTAAATGAGAAAGTGATAAGTGAAAAGGGAAAAGTGATAAGTGAAAAGTGAAAAATGTGGATAACCTTCCAACTTTTAGTTTTTCACTTTTCACTTTTAGTTTTTAGTTTTTCACTTTTTACTTTTAGCGTTCGTATAGTGGTTACAAGCATAGCAATCAGCTCTCTACATTCTGATTGGAGACTGGCAAGGAGTTCTTTTTCCAGGACAAATCCGGT
>JAICGJ010000133.1 GCA_025923195.1 Chryseolinea sp. | reverse complement strand
GCTGCTCAAGGCATCATCGTGAACGACTACATGCAGACCAGCGATCCAGATGTTTTTGCAATTGGCGAAATTGCGGAACACTGCGGAAAAATGATGGGGATAACAGCTGCCGCTGAAAAACAAGCTGATGTCCTAGCCAACTTTATTCACGGCGATGTACAGAGCCTTTATACGGGTGCAGTACCTATGAACATCCTTAAACTTTCGGGATTAGACTTGTGTTCACTAGGTATCCCTGAAATACCGGTCAACGGAGAAGGTTATGATGAAATATTGTTCATCGATAAATCCCTGAGGTATTACAAAAAATGTATCATAAAGGATGACCGGCTGGTTGGGGCAATTCTGATCGGTGATAAAAGTGAATTTGCAGAATTCAGATCGCTCATTGAAAACAAAATTGAACTGTCGGAAAGGCGAATGCAGTTACTACGCTCCGGGAGTAAACTTGAACCCGTATTAGGCAAACTTGTATGCTCTTGTAACCAGGTCGGAGAAGGAAATTTGATGAAGCTTGTAGCCGAAGGCTGTCATTCGTTGGCAACACTTTGCCAACGCACAGGTGCAGGTCTCGGATGCGGAAGCTGTAAACCGGAAATTCAACAAATTATCAAAGAAAGTTTAGTGAAGGTATAGTGAAATGCGTAAAGCTTAAAGCAAAAAGCTTAACGCTTATGTGCGCTCTTTATTAAGTGTGAAATACTGGCCTTTTGCTTTAAGCTTTATGCCTTAAGCTTTTTAGCTTTGCACAATGGAAACGAAAAAGAAGAGTGACCTTATACGCGCGTTTGTCAAGGGAGGATTTTTATCTCCTGCTGACTTGCTTAAGATCATGGAGTTGTCGAAAAACCTGAGGAATAAATACGTCCTTTTTGGTTCCCGACAGGATATTATGTTTCCTTCCAACGGGGCGGACGAGAAGTCATTAGAAAAAGCGTTTCGTGCCATCAATATCGAATATGAACTGGGGAGTGATCAGTCCGTCTACCAAAATATCGTAAGTTCTTATGCGGTGGTTAATGTTGTTGAAACCACGCACTGGGTCAAGGAAGACACCTACAATGTTATAATCGACGGGTTTGAATACATGCCCCGTGTGAAGATCAACATTGTGGATCCCGTTCAGGGACTGGTTCCCTTGTTCACAGGCGAACTAAATTTCATTGCGTCCAAGGAGGAAAATTATTGGTACCTGTATATCCGCGATCCAAGGAAGGGGCAGGTGATCGAATGCTGGCCACGACTCATTTATGGTCAGGATATTCCCAAAATTGCCCGCGAACTTGAAAAGATCTTCCTGGAGCTGCTTCCCTTCACGGCGGAGGAACTTCACATGATATTGAAAAACAATTATGTTCGGATCAACTATAAGCCTATTCCCGAGAATCTGAAATTTCCGGAAACCACGTTTCCGTATTACGAAGGATTAAACGCTATGCGAAATAACCAATATTGGTTGGGACTTTACTGGCGAAACAATCAATATGACATCGATTTTATGACCGCAGCATGCAGGCTTTGTCAGGAGACTAATATTAGTAAAATCAATATCATCCCCTGGAAGGCATTTATCATAAAGGGAATAAAAGCTTCCGACCGCCTTCGTTGGGAGAAGCTGATGGGAAAATTTGGAATCAATGAGCGCCATTCTTCGCTTGAACTGAACTGGCATTTGCCAGTCATCGATCGGGAAGCGCTTGAACTAAAAAAGTTTTTAGTGCGTGAACTTGATCAGCAGGATATCAGTACGCATGGTTTGACATTTACCATTAAAACGAACCGTGATATGTTCCTATTCACGGCGATTGTCATTGAGAAAAGCGCTGAGATTGGATCCACCCCAGGCGAACATTATAACATTTTGTACGCTAAAAACTTTAATCCCAACAATGTTATTCATCACACGTACGCCCGGAATGTCAAAAAGGAAATGATTCCCTCGCTATTGATCGAGTTAAGCAAATTGTACTTCCGCCAGCTTAATCCTGAGAAGGAGCATGGAGGCGAAGCTAAGAAGGAAACTCACGTTAATGGATTTGTAACCAGCTATCAATGCAGCAATTGTTTGACCATATACGACAAAAAGTATGGAGACCCTGCCTCAAATATTCCAGTAGGCGTCCCGTTCGAAGAGTTGCCCGATACGTATAGATGTCACGTTTGTGATAGTGGTAAGAAGGATTTTTTGCCAGTAAAAGACTATTAGATTGCAGAATTTTGATCGACGATTGTAGATTGCGGCTCGATTACGTGCTCCGCAAGGGAATACTCTAGTACGCGAAGTCACGAATCGCAAATTTCATAAAATTCCCACCGGAAGCAGCAACATGCCATAATCGAGCGTAAATCTACCATACGCAATGAAACCGACTATATCGCCTGACGTTGTCAAAATTCATTGTAGGTCTTGCTACCAGTATTCCGTCCTTAAACGGGACCTGGATTCAATAGCAGCTAAGATTGTAGAATTTAGATTTAAATAATTGACGATTGTAGATTTACCGTTATGTAACGTCTTGCCGCCTCCGAATAGAAGTCTGTAAACGTTATCCTTTTTCGGTTCGTGTCATAGCGCTGTCCATTACGCACGCACTTATATCGAGCCGCAGTCAAAAATCTACAATCAAAAATCTACAATCAAAAATCTAAAATCATTTCACTAGCACCTGCAGCGTGCTTCTTGATGATTGCTCCAGCAGCACGCCTTTTTGTTTCCGATACTTTTCGAACGTGATCTCGTCATAATTCTTTACAGTTATTAGCGTGAGTCCTGTATTGTAGAATACTTCGAAATGCTGCTGAAGTCTTTCAATAAGTTTTGAAATTTTATTCTCGCGGAAGTCAACACAAAACGACAGTGAAATGGCCGAGTTTTGCATGAGATTAAGCCGCACATCAAGTTCAGACAGGGCATGAAAAATGATACTTAACTGCTGTTCTGAAATAAATGTGTAGTCTGTCACTTTACAAGAGATCAGACATTGGTTGTCTTTAAAAACGATTAGCGGCGGAAGTTTATCAACAGTGCATTCATGAATTTTCGTACCCTCGCGTGCTGGATTTGAAAAATTTTTCACAAACAACGGAATGCCTTTATTGGCAAGCGGCTTGATCGTCTTAGGATGAATGACCGAAGCGCCGTAATAAGTCATTTCAGCTGCCTCTTTAAAAGGTAGTTCACTAAAAACCGTCGCCGCTGGGATGCGCTTCGGGTCCGCGTTCATAACTCCCGGTACGTCTTTCCAGATCACCACAGACGAAGCGTTCAAACACGAAGCAAATATCGCTGCTGAAAAGTCAGAGCCTTCCCTGCCCAAGGTGGTGGTTAATCCGCCTTCAGTTTTGCCGATAAAGCCCTGGGTGATAATTATATTATCTTTTAAAATTGGTCGAAGCATTTCTATTGATGCTGACGTCTTTGACCAGTCAACTCTGCCTTCCCTGAAATTACGGTCGGTATGAATCGAATTTCTGGAATCGTGCCAACGGTTTGCTATATTCTTCGAGAGCAAGTAGTGATGAAGGATTAGCGACGAAATCAATTCTCCCTTGGAAACCACCTGATCATAGAGTTCATCGGCCGGTCTTTGAGAAGAAACTTCGTTCTCAATTTCATTAAAAAGCATATCTACTTCGTCAATGACAGGTGAATCAAGACACAAAACGTCGATGATCTGGCTGTGATACTGTTTTACTTCATTTAATGCCGCTTGAAAATCATTCTTCGAGGGTGCCGACCATACTACCCGCTCCAGCATATCCGTAGTTTTGCCCATGGCGGAAACCACAACGAGCAAGTTACGCGGCGGTTCCGAAGCAATGATTTCGGCTACATTTTTAACGCCTTGTGAATCTTTAAGCGACGCACCGCCGAATTTAAATACCTTCATGTACATTGACCTTAAAGCCTTTTAAGACTAACTTGTATAAAGTTAAAAGCATGCAAAGATCAACCAATAAAACTAATGCGCCAAGCATTGAGTCATCCAGAATCGCCCAGTCAATTGGTTCGGCTTTAGACCGTTTCATAAAGAATAATCAGAATCAGTTTCAATATGCCAGCGGCGAACTATCGCAACTGCTTCGTGACATTGCATTGGCGTCCAAGGTCGTTAACCGGGAGGTAAATAAGGCAGGGCTGATTGATATCATGGGGCCGATGGGAACGCAGAATCTTGGGGGAGATCATCAGCAAAAGTTGGATGTTCTTGCGAATATCAGATTTACCCGCGCGCTTGCTAAAGGTGGGGAAGTATGCGCATTGATCTCCGAGGAATCCGACTCATTTGTGGACCTGAACAATGAAGGCAAGTATGTAATCGCTATTGATCCGCTTGACGGCTCTTCTAACATAGATGTTAACGTGTCTATCGGAACAATTTTTTCTATTTATAGAAGGAAAACTCAGCCAGGAACGCCTATACAATCCATAGACATTTTGCAGAAGGGGTCTGAACAGGTGGCTGCGGGTTACGTGTTGTATGGTTCTTCAACGATGTTGGTCTATACCACGGGACATGGCGTTAATGGATTTACCTATGAGCCTTCGCTTGGTGAATATTTCCTGTCACACCCGGATCTAAAAATGCCCGAAGGAGGAAAAATCTATTCTATCAATGAAGGGTTGTCAAATGCGTTTTCAAAACCTGTGCTCGATTATATTCAGTATTGCAAGTCGCAAAATTACACCGCGCGGTACATCGGTTCGCTGGTCGCCGATTTTCATCGGAATATGCTCAAGGGCGGCATTTACATATACCCGGCTACATCAAAAGATGGCAGTGGAAAACTAAGGTTGATGTACGAATGTAACGCCCTCGCGTTTATTTCTGAACAAGCCGACGGGATGGCTACTGATGGAAAACAACGGATCCTTGATGTTGAAATAAAAGATCTTCACCAACGGACTGCATTTTATGTTGGGTCGAAAAAGATGGTCGAAAAAGCGATGAGCTACTGATCAATTCACCAATCCCGCCCCACACATATGCGATACTTACTTTGGTTCTTCCTCGTTCTTCTTGGCTTCCTCTTTTTCAATTAGCAACTCTGGCGCAAACTTTAATATTGTCTCATACCATCGAACTAACTTTTTAATATCGGATACATAGACCCTGTCCTCATCGTATGTTGGTAGCACTGCCTTCATAAACGATTTGAGTTCCGCCACGGCGGAATTCCCATCAACGCCTAGATCATTTCCGAACTCAGAATGAATTTTTTTTAGTACCTCTTCAAGGGGAACTGTTCCATCTTTTGTAGTTGTGTAAATCGATATCTCATGAAGCAGTGACAATCGGTGCGACGTAGTGGCTACTAATTTTGTCTTCGCATCATCCAGTGATTCCAGTATTACCCCTGACTTCGTGGGTGCTACGACTCTAAATAATCCTCCCTTTCCGCTAATAGAAGCTATATCCGCTAAAGTCATATTTCGCTTGATTTTAAGCGGGCAAAGCTAACGCAAATGTCTGCAAAAGTCCAAGGACGGGAATCTCAAACTCATCGCGGTCGTCGAAATTTATCCGAATCGCAAAATTTTACAGTCAAACCTATGTTCTGAATTCGGAAATAAGTTCCTCGATAAGCGCCAGCACTTCTTCCTTTCCATTCTTCTTTTCCGACGATGTGAGTATGATGGTGGGCAGTTCCTCCCATCGCTTTAACAAGGTGGCTTCGTATTGCTTCACATTATTTTGAAGTCCGCTGCGGCTTAGCTTGTCAATCTTGGTAAATAGAATTCCAAGTGGTATTTTTTTGCTTCCAGCCCATTCGATGAAGTCGAGATCTATCGCCTGAGGAGGCAAGCGCGAGTCGATTAATATAAAAAGACACGCCAAATTGTCGCGTTTCAAGACATAGCCCTCTATCATTTGACCGAATCTCGCACGCGCGCTTTTGCTTACACTGGCATATCCATAACCCGGTAAATCCACAAGATACCAGGATGAGTTGATCAGGAAATGATTTATGGTTTGTGTCTTCCCGGGTGTAACTGACGTCTTCGCAAGTTTCCTGGAATTGGTAAGCATATTTATCAAGGAAGACTTGCCGACATTTGACCTGCCAATAAAGGCAAATTCGGGCATGTCCGGTGCGGGACACTTAGATACCTCTGTACAACTGCCAATAAATTCGGCTGTGATAATCGTCATCTTTTAAAGTAAAGATTGAAGGCCAAAATACTAAGAATGTAAGAATCGTGTGCCTTATGAATCGCTTTTAATGGTTCCAAATCGCCTGTTTTTCCTAACTTGGTGTACATTTAAGTTATTTTTTAGAGTGTATTGTTAAATTTTTTAAACAAATGAACAGTATCCCAAGAGTACTGATTTTTTTAGCTCTTTTATTGCCTTTTTTTACCACCACAGTTTACAGTCAGCAGGATCCTAAGGAAATCGCCAGGCAATACATGGAACAAGCTGAATTGATCATGGCGGAAACCAAGGCTATGGATGATGCCCGCGAGCTTATGGTTACTGCAGCTGATCAGGATACTACATTCATAAAAGCTAACTACGAGGCTGGACACATGCATTTGCTAACGGTGGGTAAGGATCGAGCCGTTAAATATTTTATGCGAGTCTTTCGCCAGGACCCAGCATATCGATTCGACATCGAATACCTTATTGGACGGAGCTATCAATATGGCGAGAATTTTGACAAGGCTTTAGAGTTTTATAACCTGTACAAGCAAAAACTTGCCGGCAAACCTAACTATCAGGGAAAGGACAAAATTGATTTACCAACGGTTGACCGCGCAATTTTCGAATGCGAGAATGGAAAGGAATTTGTGGCGTCCCCTGGAAATTTTTCGATTGTAAACATCGGGCGTGAGATCAACTCCGAATATGAGGATTATGCCCCTGTGCTTAATGAAAACGAGGATGAAATTGTCTTTACAACACGCAGACGGGAGGACAATTTAAATGAAAACGTGTTCGAAGACAATAAACCATATGAGGATATCTTCATTGCAAAGAAGACAGGAGGTACTTGGAGCTATGCTAAGAACTTAGGACCCGTTGTAAATACACCTTATCACGAGTCGAGCGTTGCATTGTCCGCGGATGGTAATACCCTGTTTATCTTTAATGATGAAGGTGGCGGGGATATATTTTACAGCGAAAGGCAACCTGGTGGTGAGTTCTCGGCCAAAATTCCATTGCCAGGTATTATAAATTCGAGCTTCGAAGAGAAATCAATTTCGATTTCAAAAGACGAAAAGACTTTATACTTCTCAAGCAACAGGCCAGGTGGTTTTGGTGGATTGGATATCTATAAAGCGACGAAAGATTCTAAGGGAGAGTGGACAAATGTCAAGAATCTGGGTCCGAAGATCAATACGGAGATGGATGATGACGGCCTGTTCATCGACTATGATGATGTGACGCTTTTCTTCAGCAGCAAAGGGCGAAAGGGAATGGGTGGATTCGATGTTTTTAAGGCAACGCTCGATCCTAAGACGAATGAGTGGAGCGAACCAGTTAACTTGGGCTATCCCATCAACACCCCTGATGACGACATTTATTTTGTGATCACAAAGGATGCTAAGCGCGCGTATTATTCTTCCGTTCGGGAGGATGGTATGGGCTACACAGACATTTACATGATCACCATTCCTGAAGGGATTAAGAACACCGAGCCTGTCGTTACCAAACCTCCTATCGAACCTACGCAACCGACAGATACAACAACGACACCAGTAGTGGTAGTAGCACAAAAAACTCCGACTAAGACGGGCTTGCAGCCCTTGAAATATTTAGTGTCTGTAGTGGATGCGGTGGATCAGACCACGCCGCTGCCGGCAAAGGTTAAACTACAAGGAGCAAGAGATAATGTGATTGTCCCTTTTACACCGCTTGGCGATGGTGTATTTGAGTTTAATATCACCAGTGATAAACCCAAGGACTATCGATTATCAGTCGAAGTGGAAGGATATGTTTTTCAGAATCTGAACATACGACTTGAAGGCGCTTCAAAGCAGGGGAAAACCATCAATCGCACGGTCGCAATGAGGAAGTTGGTGGCTGGTGTAACGTCTATTTTGAGAAACATCTATTTTGATTTCGACAAGGCTACCTTTAAGACGGAATCCTACACAGAACTGAACAAGCTAGAGGCTATGCTCAGTCAAAATCAAAACATCATTATGGAAATAGCAGGGCATACTGATGCTGTTGGTACGAAAGAATACAACAAGTATCTATCTGTTAGAAGAGCCCAGGCTGTAAAGGATTATCTCACCAAAAAAGGCATCAATACCCGACGTATAAAAGCTGTGGGCTACGGAAAATCCAAACCGCTGGCGAGCAATGATGATGAACGAGGCGGTCGGGAGCTGAACAGGCGAGTGGAATTCAAGGTTCTTCAAAACTAGTTAGCCGTTGTCCGTTAATCGTTATCCGTGGCTTGCAGTGCTGAACTATCGTGCTATGAATTGGATTTTATCCTACCGTCCTGGTAACTAATAACTAATAACTAATAACCATTAACGGATAACAGAATTTCATTTACAAGCCGAAAGCACGTACCTTCGGGCTTGTTTTCGGGATATGGATGTAGTTCCTTATAAAGAATCGTTGTCCAAAAAAGATCAGGTGGCAAAGATGTTTAATAACATCAGCCGTCGCTATGATTTTTTGAACCAGCTTTTAAGCCTGGGTATTGACAAGAAATGGCGCAAGAGGGCGATCAGTATATTGCACAATGCCCGGCCAAGGACTATTCTGGACGTAGCTACAGGAACCGGCGAATTTGCCCTGCAAGCTTTGGAGCTGAACCCTGACAAAATCATTGGGATCGATATCTCTGACGGAATGCTTGATATCGGGCGTAAAAAAATTGAGGCAAAAAATTTAGGGACAAAAATTGAGTTGCTCCACGGGGACTCAGAAAATATGCCCTTTGAAGAAAATAAATTCGATGCTGTCACCGTTGCATTTGGTGTACGGAACTTCGAAAATTTAAAACGAGGTTTAGACGAAATATTGCGTGTTTTGAAGCCGAATGGGATGGTAGTTATATTAGAATTTTCAAAACCATCGGTTTTTCCCTTCAAACAGGTTTATAATTTTTACTTCAGGTTTATATTGCCGCGGATTGGATCTATTATATCGAATGATAAAGCTGCCTATACATATCTGCCCAAGTCGGTCGAGGCTTTCCCTGATGGCGAAGATTTTCTTCGCATTTTGCATGATGTCGGATTTAAAAGCACGAAATGCAGTTCACTTACGTTTGGAATAAGCTCCATTTACATCGGTACAAAATAGCAGCATGCGCAATTCTGGTGATGTGCGCGTCGCAGAGCGAAGCTCAGAAAACACGCTGGGTAGAAAAAAACAATCCGAATTATGATAATCGTAAGTTATCGTATGGTTTCCTCATCGGCATTCATTCGTCCATACTTCAAATTGAATACTCCGATCTCTTCGTTACACCCGCGTTTGATACAGTTTCTGCTGTGCTTCCGAGTTGGTCCCAGGGATTTTCTTTGGGCTTTATTGTGAATTACAGACTCACAGAGTTTTTGGACCTACGGCTCACCCCGGAAGTCGCCTTTTATGAACATAAGATCAGATATCAGTTTACCAACGATCCTCCAGTTGATGAAGCGGTGGAGAATACAATTGTTGAATTTCCAATTCTCTTAAAATATAAATCTGAACGCCGCGGCAATATCCGGATGTACATGATCGGAGGGGTTAAGCCCGGTATCGAAGCTTCTGGAAAAAAGAACGTCGACCAGACCAAGCCTACCCTTGAGCTAAAAGAAACACATGTAAATCTTGAAGCGGGATTCGGATTCGACCTCTACTATCCACTCTTTAAATTCTCGCCCGAAATCAGGTTTTCGCGGGGCATTGTAAATATGCTTGGCAACACCACAAACGAGTTCGGTCAGCCATTACAGCGCGTAAACACAAATACGATAACACTATATCTTCTGTTCCAATAAGTGTTGTACTTTCGCTGAGATTAATTTTTAAATTATGACTGGCAAAATCGCATTTATAACAGGTGCAACCTCAGGTATCGGTGAAGCTACAGCACGGCTCTTAGCGCGCCATAATTTCAATCTTATCCTATGCGGCCGAAGGAAAGACCGGTTGAAAAAATTGCAGGACGAGCTATCTTCTCAAACGGAAGCAACCACCCTCTCTTTCGATGTCAGGAATCAGCCTGATGTTATGGCTGCCATTGACACGCTTCCGCCGGAATGGAAGGCGATCGATGTTTTAATCAATAATGCTGGCAACGCCCATGGACTTGACCCGATTCAGACAGGTAGCCTGGAGGATTGGGACGCAATGATCGACATTAATGTGAAAGGGTTGTTGTACGTGTCCAAGGAAATCATTCCGGGAATGATTCAACGCAAATCTGGGCACATAATCAACCTTGGCTCTATTGCTGGAAAAGAGGTCTATCCGAACGGGAATGTGTATTGCGCCAGCAAATTTGCAGTCGATGCGTTGACGAAAGGCATGCGTCTCGATTTAAATCCGTTCAGCATCAAAGTGACATCTATAAATCCGGGTCTGGTTGAAACGGAGTTTTCCCTGGTTCGCTTTAAGGGAGATGAGGCCAAATCATCGACGGTTTACAAAGGGATTAAGCCCCTTAAAGGCGAGGACATCGCTAATATCATACTCTTTACACTTACGTGTGGCGATCACGTTGTACTTGCGGATATCACCGTGTTTCCGACAGCTCAGGCAAGCAGCACGCTCGTTAACAGAAATTCAGGATAGTTGCAACAAAAAAGCCTCCCGGAGGAGGCCTTTTTTGGTCGAGGGTTAAAAAATATCTATCTATCGCTTGAAACCTAGAGCGCTACCACCACAATAGGTGGTTGAGCCGTCGAACGTATATTGAATATAGTAAATACCAGTGGTGTTGCAGGGGTATGCAATTGCAGAAATGTATTGGCCGTTTACTTTGCTCGTAGCCACCTTGTTTCGGTTTGAATCGTAAAGACTAACGATTATTCCATCCGTTGGCTGAGGGCTCGCACAAATGTTGATCATGTATTGTGTTCCTTTCGTGAAAACGTAAGAATATTCTACATAGTCTTTACCACCTTTCTCAATTTTGTAGCTTTTTAAAAAGTTGAAGCCAGTAGACAACTTGGGAATACACGAATTACTTAATGTTTCAGAATTGCACTGCCCTATGACATCTAAAGTACTTAGAATAAAAACAGATAGAACAATGATAATTAACTTTTTCATAGGCTACTTTTATCTTAGCTTATTATCTTATTTCTAATACTTGAAATGAGGGCCTTGATGCTTGCAATATCCTCCGGTGTAATTTGAATGGTACTTGAACTGTTGTCCTTAATCACCATTACGCCGTCGACTATTTCAAAAGTTGATTCACTGTACGTATAGGTAATATTCACTTTGTCGTACAATTCCTTTAACTGCTCCATGTCGGTCATTAGAGATGACATATTTTGATCCGATTCCTTATAAAAGGACAGCAAGAGCATTATATTCTCCAGTATTATTTTTTGCTCTCCGATGGTTTCCTGCAATTCTTTATTAGCAGGGTTCGCGGCTGCCACCTCGCAGAGTATATTTAATGCTTCCACCCATCCCCCGGTCAGGAACAAGACGCTCAGATTGGAGCGGTTTTGGGATTGCAAATAATGATTAATACTGTTAAAGTTTTGGGTTGTAATCAGCAGTAAGGAGTCCAGGTTTTTGCTGTTGGTAGCCAGCCGTCCGATAGTTTCTATGTCAAAGAATTGTCCAATGCTTAGGCCATCCGCCAGGGTCTTAATAGACCCCATGTATTTGACGCCATCCTGGTTCTGCTCATAAATATTTGTATACCCCAGATCCGTACCATATACGCCTAGGTTAAGTGCCTTCTGATAGTTGCTGTTGTACTTGGAAGTGTTATCTGGCGAGTTGAGATAGCTGCCGTTGTACTTTTTCCCCGATTCTTTTAAAAGAACCGAGATCTCCAGTGGACTGGGGATTCGCCCTAAGATGTCACTTATAACACCTTCAGATATGGAGGGACCTTCGGTCTTAGCGGAGTCCAGGCCCTCCAAAAACGCTTCCTCGTCCGATCTTTTTTCGGATCCACAAGCTGCAAAGAGCACGAGGACAAGCCCAATGATTACAATTCTCATAGATATAAAATTATTCGTTTACGATATCAAAAATTTAGCATATCTGACTAAAAAGTTACTCGGATGCCTTATTCCTTTTTCGACGGATTCATTCCAGACCACTTCAACTTGCCCGGCACCCGCTCGAAGGAGTTGATCAGCTTTCTCAGCCATTCGAAGTAAAGGGTGAGGTATAGTATGATGGCCATTAACCATATGATAATATTGTTGAACAAGAAAGTGCTCACCATGGACCCAAAAAGGTTTTTTTGAGGAGCAAAAAAATGAGCACGGTAATCCAGCGGCCCATCTGGTCTTGGGTCCACAAATATGGGATTGATCTGCTGATACAATCTTCCCTGATATTCAATGATCCTTTCTTTTTCTGATACATTCTTTACCAGATCGGCGAGGCTCTCGTTATAATACCTGTTTTTTAAGTCATTCAATGAATAACTTCCTGTCTTGTCAATCTTAGCCATTTCGCTCTCTCGCCTAGCCACTACGCTGTTGTAAGCATCCTGATAGAATTTGCGATAAGCGGCCAGAAAGTTTTCTAGCCTGGTATTAAATTCAGGAGTAAATTTTTCAACTGTCCACGCAGACTCCAGGTCCGTTTTGATTCCTTCCTTGTAATAACCCTGCTGAAGGCACTCCTGGATTATAGAGATGTCTTTCTGTACGATTTGACGGACAGAGTCATTTTTTTCATCCCTGTTATCTTCTACAAACTTTCTTTTCTTCTCAAGTTCGTTGACTAAAAACGATGCGTGAAAGTCCGCCTGGCTTTCAATCTTCTCATATGTGTATAGGGGCTTTTCATATTTGTTATTGACAAATTGATCAACCACGAGAGCTTCATATGCCCATCGCGACGCCATCATATCAGCAATAATGGGTACTTTTCCTTTTGTGCTGATGACGCTATTCAGCTTATCAAAGCTGAACAACAACCCGCTCAGGATCATTTGTGGGATCAAAAGCAAGGGGATCATAACGTATACGGTGACTGCTGAGTTGAACGCAGAGGAGATATTCAATCCCAGAACGCTCGCAAAACATGATGTCGTAAATAATACAAACCAGAATGGCAGCAGCATGGCCCATTCCATTTCCAGTATTAAAATACTGATGATTGCAAACGACAAAGTCTGAATGGCTGACAAGGCAAACAAGATGGCGACCTTTGACATCAGATAACTGTTCCAGCTAAGATTCAGAAAAGACTCCCTGCGCAATATTTTGCGGTCGCGAATAATTTCTTCAGCGCTGACCGTAAGGCCCATGAACAGCGCAACGATTATGCTCATCAGGAGAAATGCGGGAAAATTCTCGTTAAAGCGGAACAAGTACTCCTCACCTCCCGGCGCGCTTTTATATTTTATGATAACCGCCAGAATAATTGCAAGCAGGGGGGCTTCCAATAAGTTTATTAACAAATATTGTTTGTTGCTGAGCTTTGACAGCGTGTCGCGTGTAGCAAAAATTATCGTCTGCCTGATTTTGTTGGGTAGGCTCAACGATTGCGGCGGTTGTTCCTTTATGTCTTCAACACGCGAGCTCTTAAAATGTCCTTTGTATAATTCAAACCATTGCGGCGGTGTAATCTTTCTTTTGCTCGTGGGTTGTCCGTACTCGTCAACCACTTTGGCTTCGATAATATTAAAAATTTGTTCGGGGTTGACATTGCCACACGTTTCGCACTGTCCTCGGTTACTGTCTACCTGATGCGTGGACTTTTTGAAATAAGTGACTGCTTCAACTGGCGGACCATAGTACGCCGGATATCCACCCGTATCCATAATGATCATTTTATCGAACATCTTATAGATGTCAGAGGATGGTTGATGAATGACTACAAATATCAATTTTCCTTTAAGCGAAAGTTCCTTTAAAAGGTCGATGACGTTTTCGGAATCCCTCGAAGATAGTCCCGATGTCGGCTCATCGAGAAACATGATGGCAGGCTCGCGTATAAGCTCCAGGGCAATGTTTAGGCGCTTGCGTTGTCCCCCGCTGATCGTCTTGTCTAACGGGTTACCTACTGGCAAGTCTTTCCGCTGATCCAGCCCCAGGTTCTCGAGGACCTCCATTACCCGTTTATGAATTTGTTCTTCTGTATATGAAGCAAAGCACAGCTTTGCGTTATAATAAAGATTCTGGTAAACGGTTAGTTCTTCAATCAGAAGATCATCTTGAGAAACATACCCGATTACACCGTGGATCTTATCCTTTTGTGAATTGATATCAAAGCCGTTCACGAGGATCTGGCCTTGCGTGGGCTTCACCAGGCCTGCCATAACGTTAAGTAACGTCGTCTTTCCGGCACCACTGGCTCCCATGATTCCGATGAGTTTTCCAGGCCCTTCCGATATGGCAACATGGCGAAGACCAATTCCCCCATTGCGGAATTTCAGTTCCTCTATGATGGCATTGAAGGATAATTTGGCTGTCTTTAATTCTTCGTTGAAATGGGCTACAAGGTCGCTGTAATACAAGGCATCTCCGGCCTGCGTCTTAATTGTGCTGCCATGGGAGAAGAGGTAAACTCTATTGGGTTGCATAGGGAACCCATTCAATGCATTAGACTCCTCACCAACGTACTTGGTGAAATACATGTCAACACTCTGAACCCGCATGAAGATCAGACTGCCTTCTATGTGTCCATGAACATGTTTATAAGCTTTGTTTTCTTCAGGTTGATGTTCTTTGTCCAGCACTAGTATGTCCGCAAAGTTGAGTGACTTCGCATCTTCCGTAACCACGAAGTTTTCTATCAACTGGTATTCGTACTGGCCTATGTTGAATACGGTGGATACCGTATTGATGATCTCCATCCGCTGGGGTGTAAAATTCTTATCTGTCCCCACCAGCTCAAACAATTTAATTAAAACTACGACCTTCTGTTTTTGAGTAAGGGTTTTGTTGATTTTCTTGCAAATACCAAGCGTCTTAACTGAATCTTTAACAGAGGTAAGTCTTGCCTTTCCTTCGTCTTTACCATATTCAGAATATTGATCGTAAAGTTCAAGATACTCCTTGATGGAATCACGGTCTAGTTCAGTTTGAAAAAAGTTTATTACAAACTGTCTTTCCCTTTCTGTTGCACCCCCATCCTGTTTCGTAATGATGGCAAAAAGCTGGGTGAGGGCCTTGAGTATTTCTTCACTCATGGAGCAATACTATTTATATACTAAAAAAATATCGGTTACCGCCTTAAAAAAATCGTAATGGAAATATCAATAGCAGGTAACCGATTCTGTGATTGCTATAAAAAATCAGTACGTTTTGAACTCAAAAGGAATTTCGACGAGCTCGGAAAATTCCTGCCCGGCCTCTTCCATGTCTTCGTCATCTTCGTGAAAATACCATAGGATTTTCATTGCTTTGATGTCTTCCAGTGCAGAAAGGACATCGAGAATCAGTTTTGAAGATGCCGTATTGAAATACTCGAGTTTAAATACGAAATCAGTGTTGGCATTTGGATCTTTTCCATACTTCTCGATCCACTCGAGGACTGGCCGGTAGAATTCTGCAGAATCTTCCGGCAGTGAACGGCCTGAGATTTCAAAAATGCCATTCTTTTTATCAAGAATTATTTTTGGCGTATCCTCAGTTCCTTCAAGATTTAAAATTTCCATGGTATAAGTCAATTTTAATTTTTTTTATCAATATCAATTATCAGTTTCCCTTGGGACATTAACCTTCAGACAGAAAAAACAATAGTCGGGCGACATCTCCGGAAATTCAAATTCCAACTTTCCTCCAGACTTTCTGGCCATGTCCACAAAACCTAATCCTGCACCACCTTTGTCAGAGATTGTAGTATTCTTAATGATTTCCTTGTAGAGTTCCTTCAAGCCGTCCTTGTCAAGTGCATTGATTTGGTCCAGCTTCTTGTGAAGATTCGGAATGTTGGATTTTCGCACCGGATTGCCAGACATAATGCTATAACGATTGGTCTCTTTGCCAATAAGAAAAATGGCAGCATGACTACGCATTTCACCATCAATAAGTTCGTCGCTATGTTTGACTATATTCTGAAGCGCTTCCACCATTACATTGAACACCTTACGCTTGATGCTGGAATCTTCTCCGGAAGAATCAAGGTTTCGCTCCGCCATAGAGAGAATGGATTTTGTGCTCTCTTGAGTAAAGTCACCTTGATACACCAGAATCAGATTCTGCGACATCATGGTTCGGTGCAGGTCATAAATAAAATTCATGTGTCTGAAGATTAGATTATAATTTGTGGTTCACTAAGATATAAGTTTTTATCATTTAAACCCCCAAGTATAAAAATTGAGGATCGTCAGGATTAAAATTTAATACCGATCAGTAATACATCATCGGTTTGTTTTGTATTGCCACGCCACGATTCCCATCGCTGATCAAATACCCTCATGGCTTCGGGCATACTTAAACTGTGTATCTCTTCGATTATCTCACGGACGCGTTTTGGACCAAACTTTCTTCCCTCACTTCCGCCAAACTGATCAGGGAATCCATCGGAGCTAAAATAGATTGAATCTCCTTTTTCCATCTTGAACTTGGTATTGGTAAAGTTAGTCTGGTTCTTAAAAATCCCTCCACCGATCGGGAATTTATTTCCTTTCACCTCATCCATCCTTCCATTCTTTATAAGGTACAATGGGCGGTGAGCGCCGGCGTATTCGACTTCTCGCTTTGACAGGTTAATCTTACACAAGGCGATGTCCATCCCATCTTTCGTAGTCGCATCTTCATCTTGGCGTAGGGTGGTAGTTACGCCTTCGTCAAGCATATCCAGGATTTTTCCGGGCTCGGTGATCTTCCGGCTCCGAACAATATCATTTAATAAAAAGTATCCTATTAACGACAGCAATGCGCCCGGAACGCCGTGACCTGTACAATCAACTGCGGCAATAAAGATTTCGTCCTTCATCTGAACAAACCAGGGGAAGTCACCGCTGACAACATCGCGTGGCTTGTAAAGAATGAATGAATCCGGAAGTGCCTTATTGATGATCCTATTGTTAGGGAGAATGGCATTCTGTATGCGCTTTGCATAGTTTATGCTTTCTGTGATTTTTTTGTTTTTATTTTGAATCTCAAGTTCGATCATTTTCCGTTCTGTGATATCGTGAGATACCACCAATACGGATTCAAGTTTATTAGCCTCATCAAATTCCGGAATCGCGTTCACTTGCATGATTCTGTTACCCATTGTGGACGGAAAGTCCATTTCTGTTGAAGCCTTTTCATTTGTGGCATTCACAGCTTCAACAACCTTCAGCCAGCCTTCCAGCACAGAGGTATCCAATTCTGTTTCCTTAACTTTTC
>JAICGJ010000132.1 GCA_025923195.1 Chryseolinea sp. | reverse complement strand
ACTATATTTACTTTTTTTTCTTTAGCAGCGTTTTTTTTCTAATAGCGGATTTAATACCTGTTGTCCGGCAATTGAAACTCTCAAATATATGTACTGTTAAAGAATCAATAAGACTTCGAATTATCTTTGCATGTGAGCTTCGCAGGTGACGGATGCTTGCGATTTTTTTCGCAAAACTTCTTTCGAGTTTATCCACGCGACTTCACACATTTCATCTTAATTCCTGGTCTTTAATTTAACGACTGTCGCTCTTCTTGCCCCGACCAAAGCAAGAGTACTTCCGAGCTCCTATCCGAAACCGGCCGATTGTCGATCGCAATCGGTCATCAAACACCTATTGGCCAAGTTTTTTGGCCATGAATGCCAAGCTTTCGTTGGGCATAATAATTGAAAGCTCCTCTGCCCTGGATTTCACCTAAAGCCTAAATACTATGCTATTAAACTATTTTTATATTGCTGTCAGAAACCTTTTAAAGTATAAGAGTTTTTCGGCGATAAATATTTTTGGGATGGCAATAAGCCTTGCGTCATGCCTCCTGATAGCCATTTTTGTCTGGGATGAATTTCAGTATGACCGTCATCATCTGGACGGAGACCGCACTTTTCGCGTGTATACTATCACTGTTTCAAACGGCGAAAGCAAATACCTACCCATCGTGCCATATCCTTTCGCCACCTATATGCAAAAGGATTTTCCTGAGATCGAGCGTACAGCCAGGATAGATGGTTATAGTTATGGCGAGAAGATTTTTGAGGCTAATGGCGAAAAGGTCTTGGAACCATATGGTGTATTTACCGAAGCTCCCTTATTCAATATTCTTTCGCTGAAAATATTGGCAGGTGATTCAAGTGGGTTAAACAGGCCAAATCACATTGCGTTGTCGCAGACGCTTGCAAAAAAGTACTATGGTGACCGAAATCCCGTCGGAGAGAGTCTAAAAATTAATTCTGAGGAGTGGCAGATAACAGCGGTCTATGCTGACCCGCCGCCTCATTTTCATTTGAAATTGAATTACTTGCTTTCCATGGTCACGTTAGGTTCTCATGTGCGTAATGAGAATAATTGGCAGCAGGGCCGATTCTTAACTTATCTGAAACTTAAGCCTGGAACTGATCACAAATCTCTGGAGGCAAAGTTTAGATCATTCGTTGAAAAGTACGCCTACCCGATTACTGAGCCAAATGGAGTTACCTATGTTCCCTATTTACAGAATCTTAAAGATATTCATTTACACTCCTCACAGTTCGAGGGCGACATTGCTCAACGTGGCAATGCCGGAACTGTATACATACTTTCCGGTGCCGCCCTTCTGATCCTGGTAATCGCCTCATTGAATTTCATTAACTTATCAACGGCACGGGCAATAAAGCGCACGAAGGAAGTCGGTGTCAGAAAAGTAAATGGCGCTAACCAAAAGCAACTTATCGCTCAGTTTGTCTCTGAATCGGTGATGTTTTCGATTCTTGGGTTCGTTCTGGCAATTGGAATAGCCCAACTCGCTTTACCAACGCTTAACAATCTTTTAGAAAAACAGCTTTTGGTACCATATTCACCGGCCTACCTCCTTGGAGGAATAGTCTTCTCCATTGCCTTGGGCATTTTGGCCGGTAGCTATCCCGCATTATATCTGTCACGCTACAGGCCCGCCGTTGTGTTGGCCCGACGGAATGGAGCAAAGAACAGCCGCTCGCTATTTCGGGAATCTCTTATAGTGATGCAGTTCATGCTATCATTTTTTCTAATAAGCGCTTCGATGGTGATCCTCACACAAAATGATCTTTTGCGTAATAAAGATCTTGGATTCGATAAAGATCAACTTGTAATTGTGGAGTTGACACCAGAGCAGTTGGCAAAACAGAAGATTACTAAAACTATGTACAGCAATCATCCGAATGTGATTAGTACAACCATTGGATTTGGTTTGCCTGGGGATATTATCGCAGGGGATGAAGTTGTCAATCCGGACGACGGGAAAATACATCAGGCGCGACTTTTCTGTGTTGATCATGACTATTTAAAAACCATGGGACTGAGGCTTGTCGCCGGGAGAGATTTTTCTTTAGATTTTCCTTCGGACTCCGCAGAGGCTTTTATTTTGAACGAGGTCGCCGTAAAAGCATACGGATTTGGAACGGCAGAGGCAGCAATTGGCAGGCGACTTAATTGGAAAAGGTGGCATGATCAAAAAGTAAAAAAGGGACGCATCATTGGAGTTGTTGAAGATTTTAACTTCAATAGTCTTCATGAAAAAATAAGCCCAACGGTTTTACATATTTACCCTGAGGCTGCGTGGAAGATGGCTGTGCGCATCAAGCCTATGGGAATCGAAGAAACTATTTCACATCTAAAAAAGACTTATGAAAAAATTGAGTCTAGTTGGATTTTCGGATACTATTTTCTGGACGACAATTTCGATGCAATGTATAAGTCTGAGCATCAACTGGGAATATTGTTTACAATCTTCACATATCTGGCTATTATCGTAGCTTGCCTTGGTTTATTCGGCCTAGTTGAGTACAGTATTAATCAACGCATCAAGGAAATAAGCGTTCGCAAAGTATTCGGCGCCACACTAGTGTCGCTGCTTGTTGCCTTGACAAAGCGTTATTTTATCTTGTTGACGATCGCATTTTTGCTTATCATTCCTTTTAGCTATTATTCGGCTGAACAGTGGCTTACCAATTTTGAGTACAGAATTGATTTGGATTGGACACTATTCCTTAAGGTGGCATTCATCATTTTGTCAATCACAATAATTACGGTGAGCTTTCAGTCGATAAAAGCCGCAGTTAGAAATCCGGCGGATGTTTTAAGGAATGATTGAAGATAGCTGTCTCGTTCTATGAGCTCGATTCATACGAAATATAGATACGAAGAGGCTACAATAGCCCCTCATCCGCAAATGAATAATATGCTTCGTTGGTAATAATGATGTGATCTAAAACCTGAATATCTAAAAGTTTACCACCATCTTTCAATTTTTTGGTCAGATCAATATCGGTTTGACTAGCCTGCAACGAACCTGATGGATGATTATGTGCAAGTATAATCCCGCTGGCAGCAGCCTTAAGAGCACATCCGAAAATTAGCTTTGGATCAGCAACAGTTCCAGCAATGCCGCCTTGAGATACCGTGAAAATTCCAATGACTTTATTGTATCGGTTGAGTAGCATCATCTTGAATTCTTCCTGAAGTTCAAGAAGTTCATCATTCCAATACTCTCTAAGGATATTTTCCGCATCTCTCGATGATGAAATCTTCGGACGAAGTGAAGCCTTAACTTTTGACTTGTAGCTTAGCTGAATTTCTGATACTTCGAATGTTTTTTGATTGGTGCTTTCCATAATCATAAGAATTAAATTATGGTGCACCCTAATGTAGGGTGGAAGGCTTGTCTAAAGTAAACTGAATAAATTTGAATAGAACACAGAGCCAAAGGCACATTGAATTTTATGCCGTAGTCTTTTGACAAGACTCAGCATTTGCCACCCGGAGTAGGTTAGCGCCAGAATTTAAGGCTGATTTGGAAAGACGGATTTGAAAAAATGTGAAGTCTTCGGCCGCAATTCACAAAATGAATTCGACCAAACGTCCGCATTGATGATTTCTTCAGCATCAACAATCAGCGCCCCGGCAACTTTTAATTAACGTCGGGACACCTAATACTATCGATTGTAATTGTACGGAACTAACGATCTCATTGCACATGCATTGAGCATGAATGAAATCGTCGTTTATTAAGTGACCCATACTTTAATAGATAAAGGAATTACGAGCCAATTCTCTTCTTCTTCATCGGAAATTCAAATCCAAATCTAGCGTTCACAACATCTGCATAGGGACTCTTGTGATCTGGATTATATAAGCGCATCATAATAGACGCGGTACCTTTTATGTTTTTAAAGAAACGATATTCCTTTTTAATCCCTGCGAATGCTCCCCATACCCATTCGCGATGAAACGGATCGGTTGTTTGAGTTCGTGTTAATGGAGGAACATTCGTATTCATCACCTCCACCTCAGCGCGTGGCGAAAATCCTTTGCCAAGTTTATACTCTGAAAAAACCCTTGGACCATAGATTCGAGCATTCTCATGACTCCAACTATTACGATCAGTATTATATCCAATGCGCTGGTTCCAACCAGCACCACTGGTGAAGCGACCTGTAAACCTATAGCTTAAATACATGTTGAAGTCCGTTAGAAGGTCATCGTTTTTCTTTTGAAGTTGGATAGCTATACCAGGAACGATTCGTTCAATAAATGGTTTACCCCTCATTTCATTTGGCCGCTTCTTCGAAAGATCATTTAAGCTGCTAATTGTCGGGAACTTCTGTTTGTATTTGGAAACAGACTCCATTGCCTTTTTTAGTTGTTCTTCTTTTCCAGCGAAATGGTCGATGGCAATCTCCTTGGCTTGATCTATTACAAATTCTTTTAGTGAATCCGGATTTTGCATTTTTCCCGTCAGGCCCTTATACTCATCGAGGGCTTTTGTTTGATCTTTTATTTCACTCAGACCTGATAGCTCTTCGACTTTTGCTTCAGTAGCGTCTGGTATATTTTTTAAATCACTAAGATCCCCTTTTGCAAGTCCTTGCAGATCGGACCCATACTCTCCTACCTTGCCAGTAATGTTCGAAACTTCACCTAAATTTCCCTGTACATTCTTAAGATCCCCAATCTGGTCCATATTCAGATCTTGGACAGAAGGTATATTCAGATTTTTCAGTTCACCTACATCTAAGCCGCTGCCTGAATTTATATTCGGAATGTTGAGGCCCGACACAGGGATCTGAAATCCATTGATCCGGCTCGTAGCGTCACTTACCTTATCTGATAATTTAGGTGGTAATTCCAGTTCATTCAGTTTCACAATCGTTTTATCTTTCAAAGATTGAAGCTTTGTATTCAGTTCCGAAAGGGTCTGGTCTTGCAGCGCAGTAAGACTGTCAGTCACATTCGAAATTTTGGCCGAGTATTGATCCAATGAGGTCAGACTATCCATTTTGCTTTTCCATCCCGTTCGTAGTGAGTCCATCCTGTTTGCAGACAGGAATTTTCTTAATGGAAGCTGGTGCGAGCTAACGCTGTCTATGGTAGATTTTAACCGGCGCTGAACAGAATCTATTCTCGTTAACCTTTCATGATAATACTGCTTCAGGCTATCGGTACTATAAAAAAAAGACGCTTCAATTTTTTGCGCAGTAACATCTATGAACTTTTGCTGGTCTGTCAGGTTTTCCAGACTATCCGATGTCGCGTTTTGCCCCAAAGCAAGAAGGGGAAAAAGGCATAATGAAAGAACAATAACACCCAACTTCATATAAAATAAATGTAAAGAAAATTACGGTCTTTCAGTCATTGAACATCTATGTTAAACTTCGTTAACAGAATAAATCTTCAGCGAATGCCAGCAAGTCCTTCTTCCAGTGCTGCGTCAATCCTGGCACTGAGATGGCGATCCTCAGTGGCCGGGGGTTTGCCGAAAGCTATCAATGTGGAAAAAAGTATTTCGCTGTGTTTTAAAAGTCATGATAAAACCTTTTTCCTTAACTACGGCTGACTTCAATTTTCTTAAATAAAAATCAGCGTTACTTAGCTTTTCAAGTAAAAGAGTCGCTGCCTCTTCACCGAACGCCTCAAATTCTTTGTCACCAATTTCAGGGTTAAGAAATTCTATCTTCAACCAATAATCATAATCCTCACTTGACTGAAACGTTATTGGCCGGCCAATTATCGCCGTCTCAGCTTTGTATGTTTCTTTGACTTTCCGTAATTATTCGTCAGGGTTTCCGGAAAATATCGGCACTGGAAATTTGATGCTGTCAAACACAACTTCCTGTATATTCACCTTAACTTCATTCATTGAGTTTCCTTGACAGCCTACAATCAAACAAAAGATAATAAACAAGAAAAACTTCATACTGTAGATCATTTTAAGCCTTTTATAATGTATAGGTATTCTTTTCCATCGTGTGTTATGGTTAATGTATCTGAGTCGGATCTTTTCACAACAAGATCTCCAACTGTAATAATATCCTGTAAAGTTGGACCGCCAACGTCTAAATTCGAGATCTCAAAAATTCGATACTTTTTCTCTGGGCTAAATTTAATAAATACGGCACCGTGGTCAATTGTATAGTCTTGTACCTTGTCCCTTAATGAAACGTTAATCGAAAGATCGGGGTATTCTTTCGATCTAACATAGCTAGTTACCATCAGAAAACTCACGATTGCGACAAAGCCAATGCCCATTAGTTTTAAAAGAGTTAACATGTTTTTTCATTTCACTTGTATATTTTTGTGTACCCTCCATTTACGTTTCCGTTTACTGGCGTCCGCTATCGATCCCTAAACTTAACTGGACAGTTTTGATAACAATATACTGTCCGTATCCCACCTGCCTGACTTGCGCCATCGCCATTTCCTTTAGTACTTACCCGTCAGCTGATACCTTATATAATTGCCTACCTCAAACATACAATAGACTGAAACTACTGTATAAATTATTGCTATAAAAACAAACAAAATAATTTTAGTCGTCTTTATATCATTGGTCATTACTCTGCCTGCTCTGTTTCTTCTAATATAAATTAAATACCCAATTACGAAGATTAGGATTGCCACTGATAAACTCAAATAAAGTGAAAGGTTCGCCGTGAAATACTTTGCTGCCAAATAACTTAAAATAGTCCAGGCATTTATTCCATGAAGTAGGAAAGTTATAAACAATGAATGCTCCTTAGGCCCAATAACTCTGTCTCTGCTTCCATAGGAATAAATGGTTTTATCCAGAATCTGATACCAACCAAAAAAAATAATGTCTGTTAAATTCATATTGAGCTACTCATTTATCATTTTTTTGAGGTTCAGTTGGAAGCCCTAGTAATTCTAACACAAACTTCATTCCTTCAAAAAGATACCCTCCTGGCTTAGACACATCATCAACTATTTCATCGGTGTAAGTTTGTCCAAGGTAATCGCCCGCTGCGATGGGAATTGCCGTTACCGGGAAGGCTATACCGACGCCATTATTCAAATGATTATAATTTCTTCTACCAGCATCAATTTCACCGCTCCGAAATTGAGATTCTGTATTATACACACTCCACAGCGTTAATCCCCAACCCACACCTTTCGCGGCAAAATTCATAATCCTCGCTTCCGCTTTGGAGTAAATAAATGGACTCCCCCCGGAAATTTTACCCGAGGTGAAACCAGTACGGCTATCCATAATCCGCTGCGTTAACATTTCTCCAACTAGAAAAGCCGTTCCAACACCTGCCAACGAAATATCAGCTGTGCTTACAGCATTCGTGGAAACTGACCTTCCTTGTTGTTGATTCCTTTCCTTGTTTCGCCATGCACTAAAACTTACACTAGCGGGGGTAGTTGTCTTTGGGACATTGTGTGCTCCATTCGCACTTTGTGCACCAGAGCCTCCAATAGTCTTTTTCGATAAATCTCCAGCAGGCCCAGAGTGTTCAACAGCCGCAGTCGCCGATATCGTTTCACCATATCCTCCCTTGACTTCAGCCTCATACATTCCATCCGGATCAATGATTCTCACCGGGTTATCGAAAGCATAACGGTAAGGTGTCCACCTTCTTGCTTTATCCGCCAAAGGATCAATCACACCCCATCTTCCGATCTCGGGCATATACATCCTCGCACCATAATCATACCAATTCAACGCCATCTCATCCTGAAGTTCTTTTGAGTTGTATAAATACTTCTGCTCCAAAGTTCCCGCTCTTTCACCAGTATTATAAGAGAGTCCAAACGGAAAATAATCTGAGACGCCTACGATCGGAGATGGTGTATGACTTACGGCAGCATCATCAAAATATACGTCAACATAATTAAAATGCTCATTGCTAAGAAACACAAATGCATAACCGGCTTCAGGAGCTTTGGCAGTGATTGACATTACATCATGAGGGGGTTGTTTTACTGTTGCGCTCGTCTGTGCGCCGGTTGTCGTCACTTGGTCCCATGCAGCGTCAAGTAAATTGTAATCCTTGTCAAAGAACAAGATTGTCACAAAGGCTTTTGGAGCACTTTCATTATCCTGGTAATGGTCTCCCGCCGGAACGGTTGCTGCATAGCTGTTCAGTCCATTGTAAATTTTCAGTGCTTCACCTGTAGAGCCTGCACTTACACCAAAGGCAGCCGCTAATGAGGTAATGAAAGGGGTCGCGTTTCCTGTTGTTCCCAGGTTCATATATTTTGTATACGCGGTGATACTTACCTGGTCTCCAGGCATCACGGCTAGTGACTTGGCAAGCCCTACCCTGCCATTAACACCGCCGTTAAGCCATTGTACTTTCTGATATACGGTGCCGGCGGCATCAGTATGATCCACCAGGTCGAAGGTTGTATTAGTATAGTTCTGAAAATTGGGGTTCGTGGCTGCTTCAAAATCGGTTGTGTAGTTCGTGGCTGTTTGCGTTTTCGCCGTAAACGTTACACGCACATTCCCCAGGTGGTCCTTCAGGAAATACTGGTATTCCCAGTTTGCACCATCGGGCAGCACACGTCCTTCAGCATGTTGTAGCATTTTCAATACGTTGTTCTCGTACACCATCTCACCAATGTAGTCTGTGGTTTTTACAAGTATGCCGCTGCTATTGTATACTTCCTGGGCCAGCTTGCGGCCCGTAGCATCATAAAGATACTTAACTTTTTCACTGGCTCCTTTCTTAATTTCTTCCGGGAGATTTAAATAATTGTATGTGATTGCTCCCGCAGTACTCAGGCCTTTATTCTTGTCTATACTCAAGCTACCGTTAGCGTCATAACTGTAGTCATCTGTTCCGGTGTTCCCGTTTACGAATCCCAGCGTCGGGTCAGCCGCATCGTTTACAAAGCTTAGCTTGTTGCCAGAATAGGTAAAGGTAAGGTTGTCCATTGAGGCTCCTTTAAAACCTTTACGAATGAGTGTGTTGATGTTTCCATTGAGATCGTAAGTAAGGTTTTCGCCGTAACCGTTGGCATTGCTGTTCCATGACCACACACCGAGGATGCGCTCATAGTCAAAGTGGTTGGCATCCTTCAAACGGTTCATATTATCGTACGCGAAAGTATAGGCTTGCCTTCGGGCTGTTCCACCATAACCTTTGCTCCATTGAACGGCTGAGATGTTACCGCTAAACTGACTTGTTGCTGCTGTTCCAGCTAAAGCATTCTGATACGCTAATTCCATTCCAAAATAATCGGCCGGTGCATCACCTGCTGCAACCGGGGCTACATCAGCTTCATTTATTTTTGTTAGCCATCCACGGATATTGTAGCGATAGTCTGCCGATTGCTTGTAGGTTGTCCCCCCATCTGTGCTGTGTAGTTTTTTGTCCACCAGTTGGCCCAATTCATTGTATTCGTTTTTTGCTACCATTACATCAGCCGCACCGTTGGTAGAGTGTTTTATCCACAGCAGTCGACTCATCGCATCGTAATTCGGATTTTCATTTATATACGTTGTGACGCTGTTTACCACATAGCTTCGTCTGGCATAAACAACTTTCCCGGAGAAATCGATAACATTTGATGTCGTTATCTTCCCTTTCTGATGGTCGCTGATTACTTGAACCAGGCGGTATTTCTGATCGTAATAATTTACTGTGCGCAACCAGGTGCCGGCACTCAGGTTCTTTACCATTGAACCTGTGACCTGTCCGAAGGGCCGTACGCTGGTGATGCTCGCAACGGTTTCCTGGGCTATAGAAGTCTCCGGATCTACTAACGACTGGGTAGTATATGTATATCCTGTAGGGGCCATATACGTGTCGTACTTATCGTAATACGTCGCGCTGTAATAATCCGACTGAACGGAAGAGAGTGGAAAAGATACATTGGTGTATCCAAGCACAGCACCTCCGGCTCCGGCATATGTTTCAAACCACGGAGAGCCAACAGGAAGACCGTTGTAGTAGGTGGTTACCGCACTTTTCATTGCTGTGTATAAATTATTGCTCAGATATTTACCCGTTAAAACGGGTCGGGCATAAACATCATACTTCGTAAATGTCCATTCTCTGGTGGTCTTGGCGCGTTGCACACTGTCCTGAGTAAGCACCATTCGGTCGAGGTCGTCATAGATCATGATCACTTGGCCTGCGCCCGGAACCTGTTTGCGTATTAATCTTCCCCGTTCATCATACCTGTAACGAAATGCCCATCGTCTAAGAAATGTTTCCTTAGCAGTATTAGTTTGACCAATATACTCTGCTGTTATTCGCTTGGATGCTTCTGGCGGCAACACACAAACAAGGTTTCCAAAGTCGTCATAGATGTAATAGGTGCTTGCATATTGTGTGTCGTCTATAGCGCTGGGACTGGCCACCGCCTGTACCCTTTTCAAGACAATCCTTCCCTCATTATCCAGGTACTCGATAACTTCATTTCGGTCCTCATCTTTGCTACGGTTACGATAGAGCTTTTTGACCTGATAAAAAACAGGTGATCCTGTTGAATCGGCATTTACTAATCCGAGCAATTCAGGCGAGTTGGCTGCTGGGTAGCTGTAGGTCCAACGCCGGACTTCAGTTGCGGAATTAACAACTTGATAAGTCTTCTTAGCAGTTCGATCTGTTGAGGCATACGTGTCTGTTGCATCCGGCTGCCAATCCACGCCCGGAGCTCCTTGTTCCAAGGGACGGTTCATGGGGCTTGGTTCAAAACGTGTTTCAGCGTAAGGCTTGGTATCCAATGGCAGTAGTCCGCCCGTTTGGTAAAACTGATATTGTTTACCGGAAGTGTAAACTCCTGTTGAAGGATCTTTTAATGCATTCTCCTTAAACCAGCCGCTGGTGCCGTCAGCATAAGGAAGATACTTAAAGGGTTCCCGGCCGAACTGGTCGTAAGTCATTGCCTGAACAATATCTTTCTGACTTGGCGATCCTTGCTTAATTACCGATTGGGAGGGTCGACCTAAACCGTCATAAAATTCGTAGGTGGTGATCTTGTCGTTGAGTGGAGCAGCATCAACAGCCGTCGGAGTTGAAAGCCCCGCCTTCAATACTGTTATTTTTCGAATGTAATTATGATCGAGATCAAGGTTTATGACATTGGAATTCGCGGATGTCCCGGAGGCATTAACAGCACGGACTCGGTAATAGTAGCTGATGTTCATTGGTTGCCCTGTAATATTGGCTGAAGTTCCGGCAACCGTAAGATTATTATAACCGCTTACAAAAGAGGCAAAATTACTTACGGTTGAAACATCCAGCCGGTAACTGGCTGCACCGGTGACAGCTTGCCAATTGGCTGTAAAAGAACTTGACGTAATAGAAGTGGGCGCGACGGCCACAGGGGCAGCGGGCAAAGTAATGACAGGCAAAGTAGCGGAGTTGCCGGACGTGCCCGAAGCATTGACCGATCTCATGCGGCTGTAATATGTTCTTCCTGATGATAGCCCACTTACGGCTCTACTTGTACCGGTTACGGTTAAATTGTTATAGCCTGAGATAAAGGACGAAAACGAGCTGTTGAGGGAAATGTCAAGCCGGTAGGACGCTGCTCCAGCAACGGCGGACCAGTTTAATGTGAATGAACTAACGGTGATGCTGGTGGTAGAACCAAACGTTGGAGCTGCCGATAAAAGCAGTGCGGTTATAGTCGATGAATTAGCAGAAGGACCGGAAGAATTCACAGCTCTAACCCGGTAATAATAGGTGGTGCCTGAAGCCAGCCCTGTTACAGGTGAGGAGGTCGCCGCGACGGTTAAATCATTATATCCTGAAACAAAACTTGAAAACGAACTATTGGTTGAAACATCCAATCGGTAGCTGGAAGCGCCCGAAGCGGCAGTCCAATTTGCTGTGAACGAAGAAGCTGTTATCGCGGTAGCTGCAGATGCGGTTGGTGCTGCACAAAGCGTAAGCGCCGTGATCGTCGTTGAATTGCCACTCACTCCACTAGTGTTAGCCGCTCGAGCCCGGTAATAATACGTCGTTGTAGGCGATAAACCTGTCACGCTCTCCGTCATTCCAGCAACAGTTCGGTTATTATAACCTGTTACAAAAGTGTCAAACGAACTTGAGGTTGATACGTCAAGTCGGAAATCTGCTGCACCAGTTGCAGCACTCCAATTGGCAGTAAAGGAATTCGCCGCAATTGCCGTAGCGGAATACCCTATGGGAGGATTGCATAAAAGCAATACTGAAATGGTTCCCGAGTTTGCACTTGTTGCAGATGCAGCGTTAACGGCTCGAACCCTGTAATAATAGGTTGTTCCATCAATTAATCCTGTTACACTGGCGGATGTGCCTGAAACGGTTAGATTGTTATAACCCGAAACGAACGTTCCAAAAGAGCTACTCGAAGATACATCAAGTCGATAGCTGGACGCTCCGACCGAGGCCGCCCAGTTGGCTGTAAAGGACGTAGTCGCAATAGAAGTCGGTGCTGACGCAGTTGGAGCAATAGGTGGCGTATTAACGGTGATGGTATTCGAATTGGGACTTGTGCCTTGAGCGTTTGATGCACGAACCCTGTAATAATAAGTCGTGTTGGCCGAAAGACCAGTTACATTAAACTCGGCAAAATTACCTGCTGGCAAATTGTTATATCCTGTCACGAAGGAACCGAAACCGCTCGACGTAGAGACATCCAGATGGTATCCAGTAGCGCCAGACACAAAGCTCCAGTTAGCCTTAAATGATGTTGGACTGATATTATTGGCGGCGGTCGCAACCGGAGCGCCAAGCGCTGGATTTATCGTCACCGAAAGCGTTGCCGCCGGAAACCCCCCATCCAGCAGCGCCATTCCGCCCGAGGGACCCGCTCCCCAGGTAATGGTCACAGTGTAATTCGCGAAATTATAAGTCTCGCCTATTTTCGTTCCGCCGCTAACCTGCCAGAAAGGTGACACAAGCGCACTTTGTGTATAGGTATAAGTATGCGTTGATCCTGCAAACACGGTTGTCGGACCACTGATCTGCGCCGTTGCGGGAATGCTCGTCAGCAGAAGCAGTGTAAGCCAGATGTAGTTTCTTGATTTCATAGTAATGTCATTTATGGCTGCAAACGGTGTCATTCAATAGAATCGATTTTTAACTCGACGTTTAGTCCGTTCTTGTTAGTCTGCGTGAAGTCAACCCAGGCCGTAATTGAGCTGCCTTTTCGCTGCACGGTTACTTTGCCGGGCACACTATTATGTGAGCGTACTGAGTATTCGAGTGTCCCGTCTGTATTTTGGTCACTCCAGTTTCCTTTCACTGACAAAATGGTAAACGTAAGGGTTTGTACACTTCCCCTGTGGAGCTCGATGGTGGTTCGGCCTTTCGTGACGAGACGGAGGGGAGTTGAAATCTTATTTGAATAATTCTTGTCGGTAAGTTCGTTGGCATTCCAGGTAAGCTCTTTGTCCGCAACTCCAACGGATTGCCCATACGTAAAATTTATGGCTACGCAGAATATTGCGGATAGGGAAATGGATAGGTTGAACTGTCTCATATTATTGCTTGTAATAGTGATAGGTATTAGTGGAAACTACATTGCCTGCATGGTCCTTTACGAATTGTAATCTGCCGAAGGGATCATACCTAAAGAAAGAAGTAACGTGGTTAGGATCAGAGATGGAAGTTATTCCGTTTAGTTGATTGTATGTGTAAGTAGTCATGGCTGAATCAACAGGCCGTATCCTGATATTGTCGATACGCGTACCTTCTGTTAATGCCATTGTCGGACCTGTATAGTTTTTGCTAATGAATACCCATTTGCTAGTAGCGCTATCGAAATAGTAATACTCGATTACGTAGCTTCGGGTATTCGGCTTGGTGAAGCTTATGGTGTAATCTCCGTTAAAATATTTTATTCCGGTTTGCGAATTTGTTGTACTGGTTACCACTCCGGCGACTGCGCTATCCTCGAACCCTTCAAGTTTGAATTCGACAACACCTGGGCTGTTCCGGGCATTTTTAATCTCGGCAATGGGCAGCGTATTATTGTAACCATATAAGTAGGATATCGGTGCATCTTTTGTTTTTGAAACTTGTAGTATGTTAGAAACTGCGTCGTAGTTATCAAAAGTTAATCTTTCCTTGTAGCGAGTATCCTTATTTATTCCATTGTTGGTCCCATTTATTGTCATAGGTACAAACAGGGATTTGAGCAAAGGTTGCGCGGATTCAAATAAGAATACCTGATCAGGAACTACATGGTTGGTGTTATTTACATTCGTCCTGTAGGTCGTTAACTGACTTGAGATTACCCGTTGATTTGTGCCTCCTGAATTCTGGACATAGGTGTATGACTCCAAAGGAGAATTAACGATATTTTTATTGTTGAGCATATAAATTCCCTTGGCAGCACCCGTAGAGGAGGCATTGACTATAGCGGAAAATTGACATGGATATACATTAATATTCACCCTCTCCTCAGCGCTGGTGCTACGGGACATCGTACTTTGCAACCGCTGCACTTTATCGGCGTCATAGACATTTGACGTTGTAGTGCTTACATAGTTGTTGACATTCCCATTTTCATAGTTTGTTTCCACAACCGATGTTTCAAGCATAGCGCCGGTATTTTGAAAGAACTGGGTAAAGAATAATGCATCGGGATGCACTTGTTCTGACGCTTCGTTAAGGCAAGCGTTCTCACATCCGGTCACAAACTGCGGCTTAAAAAGATACGAACCCAGCCCAATGTACCTCGCTTCGTCTTTATGAAGCGTGTGGACTATATTAGTCTCGGAAAGTTTATTATTATTTTTGTCGTAAACAGTTTTATTGGTCAGCTTTCCTCTTTTCCATGCATAACTGTTTCTGTAGGACTTGCTGGATTGGGGAACAACGTGATTGACATCCATTGAAGATACGCCATTATCAAATATATACGTTATCTTTCCGTTGACGCTGCCCAAAGGATCCCCGGTGTATTCGGTCACATAATTATAGACTACAGGTGAGGACTCAAAAGCAAAGGAAGTGTTGGATTGAAAGGTCCTTATTTGAACCCTTAAGGATGGAGTACTAACACCACAGGATTCGTTAATAGAAAGTTGTCTGTTGCTATAACTGAATTGCTGTTCACTAAAATTGGGCGTTCCAAGTCCCGATTCACCGCTGCCGTATTTATAAGTCTTCACAATAGGCGGAGCGGCAGTTCCATCGCTGGTGGTGACCTTAGTAACCCGCAAGCCTCCCGCGTTTGTTGGTGTGCTGGCATTGAGATACCTATTCGATTCATAATCAAATTCCGTATAGCCTCCCGTGGGGAAATTTATTTTCTTCAACACCCCTTCTTTTACATATGTAGTGTTAACTGCCCGGTTGAGCGCCCCTCCAAATGTGAGAGGCACTGGCGTGGTGTTGTAGAGTTGTTGAAAAGAGATCGTCTGCGGCAATAAAAGGTCGGTATTGCCTGTGGCCCCGTTGTAATAACCCCAGAGATCGCGGGCATTCAAAAAATTAGCACTGCCGGGGTTCCAGGAAAACGAATTGGTGAAATAGGAAAATGTGTATTGATTGATAATCGTGTTGAGGCTGTCTTTGAATTGCACGGCATCCAATTTTAAAGCTGCGTTGCCACCCACGGCGTTGGTAAAGTAGGAGTAAACAAATTGAATAGTCTTGCGCTTAACGTCATCCAGGCCGTGAATTTCAATGCGGTCGAGATACTTTAAATTGGGCGCATCGCTTCTGTTCGAAGTACTCATGATGAATTTCACTTTCCCGGTTTCAAAGTTTATGACGGATGGCCCCTTCTGCAATCCATAGCTGTCAATATTATGTTGCTGTGGAATAAAGGAATTAGCAGGACAAGAGGCCCCGTTTTGCGCGTTGCATTCATCAATAACCACATATGAATAGGAAATGTCGTGTGTATTAAAGGTGCCCACCTGCTGATGTGTGATTGTGATCGCGTCATCAGAATTTGGAGCGAACATTCCGTCCTGTAGCCATGCAGTTGTACCGCTGGTAGACGGATTTCCTCCGCTCGTGGCTGTGGTGCTTTCCAGGTTAGCAGTTTGACCACTCTGTCCGAAACGATGCACAACCCCATCAATATTGGTTATCTCAAAACTACCAAAGCCTGAACTGGTCGCAGCAACTTTTATTGGAGAATACGGCACAAGGTAAGGGCCACTACTATAGGTCCAGATAAATTTTCCTCGTGTGCCACCAATTGAATAATTGAAAATGTCCGGCTCTGTATCAGAAACATTAGTTGCAGAATTAAGTAGATAATAAAAGGTATTGCAATTGCTTGGACTCGCATTGAGTGGCGCACTTAAAAAACCCATTTCATCCGGTTTCCCAACGATACTTCTCGAAATCTGGCCTCCTGCTGACAGGGACCATCCTGCTCCAACCCAGCTAGCTACGTCAGTAGGTTTTATTCCAGAAGCATGATAGCTCAACGTGATGGGAAGCTTTAGGCTCCCGCTCTGAACTTCATAAAGTGGTATCGAAATATCCGGCAAGCCATTGAAATGACTGACCTGGTAGTCACCAAATTTACCTAATGAGGCAGCATTGGGTGATGCCGGAACAGGCTTTGGCATCATACGGTTCACGAGGTCCTGTTGAGCATTGCTTGCCAATGAGTACATAGCAGCCAGAGCTATCGCAAGGGAATAAGTAACCCGATTCATAGTATTTAGGTTGAAATTTTCTACTTCCAAAAAATGGTTAATGGATAAACCAAGGTTATCCCATTATTCCATTACAATGATTTGAACAGGTTCTTCTCGAGACATCAATCACACGAATTCATGGATCCGCACCACCGCCACGAATCTTTCATTTGTTGCCGCATAATAAGGTCTTCTTCATGACTGCTAAGACATGCTGGTAAATGACGTTAAACTATAAATTCAAATATTGGACATGGTGATCCCTGGTCACTAACCAAAGATTTTATGACTACTACGTAAAGAGGAATCGCTGGAGGTAAAGTTAATCACACACAAAATAATCACATCTAACTTCCGCCTCAAATGATATATCTAATATATATGAACGTTAGAATATTGCAAATAAAACTCAAAAATATTTTTTTTTATCTAATCAATCTCTTGCCTTATTCGAACTCTCCGCCTCACTCTTCTATATATAGTGAACCGTTGCATATTTTAGCGATCATTAATTCAAAGAAACATTAAATTTTTCATTAATTAACGGCGATTGACTGTCTGGTTTTCCTGACTATTTTTTATACTAGTCATACCTCCATTCCGTGAATCAGCCTGAGGTAACGGACGGGGATCAACGGCCGCACTCTAGGAGTTTCTTTACCTCCGAACTCCTTCCATTCTTTGCCAGGGTTGGTTTCGGTTTGATCAGCCAGCAATTGTCTTAAATCATTTAATAATTGCACACGAAATGCTTGAAGATCTTGAAGAGTAATGATTTCCTGAGGCATGGCGTTATTTATTAGATAATCAAAACAACTCAATACCAATCATTACTCTTCACAAGTTGCGGCCATCTTACATCATTTTTTATGCATTATGCCGACGATAACAGTGATTGAAGTTTTTTCATGTCATTGCTAATTTTCTCTTGAACTACTTT
>JAICGJ010000131.1 GCA_025923195.1 Chryseolinea sp. | reverse complement strand
GTGGACATACCTCATTCTCTTTCTGATCATATTTGCTGAAACAGGATTTGTGGTTACCCCTTTTTTACCAGGCGACTCGTTGTTGTTTGCTGCCGGAACGATCATCGCCAAGCCTGAGAGCAATCTTAACATCGTGGTGGCGTGCCTATTGCTGATCGCTGCTGCAATTTTAGGCGATCTTGTCAACTACCACATAGGAAAATATATTGGACCTAAAGCGTTTAGTGGCAAGTACAGATTTCTTAAGAAAGAATATCTTGAAAGGACTCAACAATTCTATCTCAAACACGGAGGCAAGACCATAATCTATGCTCGTTTCATTCCGATAATTAGAACATTTGCACCGTTTGTTGCAGGGATAGGAACCATGAGCTACCTGAGATTTGCAACTTACAACGTCGTAGGCGGAATTGCTTGGGTTCTCAGTTTTATGTTATTAGGTTATTATTTTGGTGGACTGCCCGTCGTAAAGGACAATTTCACTTACGTGATCTTTGTTATCATAATCATCTCCGTATTGCCGCCTGTCTTTGAAGTAATTAAAGTAAGAAGAAAAAATTCAGTAAAGACACAGGTCAAGAATTGATTTAATTTTTGTTCCAATAGACCTTCAGGTTATGTGTGGCTCTGCCTGCTGCTATAATATCTTTCTTGCCATCACCATCGAGATCTGCGAGTTGTAAGTCTTCACATGCAATCCCGTTGTCATCGATCCAGTAATCCTTCCATTTATCGTTCTGCAGCGTATAGATCTTAATGCCGAACTTATTTTGTTTGTCTGGCTCCCTCCAGCCGACGACGATGTCATCGTCTCCCGCGCCAACCAGTTGATCGTAGCCCAGCGCATGGCCTTGATTCATGCCAACAGTGAGAACGATGCGACCTTTTTTTTCCATCTCAGGATAAACTACAAGTTGATTACCGTGCATGGGTTGGATCCCCACTAATGCTTTCTTCGAGGTGGTTGCTACTCTTAGTTCTCCAAATGGCTCACCCTGCACCAACCACGCACCGTTTGAAGCGGGAGACCACTTTCCATTTTCGAAGGCAAGGACTTTAATTCCTTCTTTGCCTCCAACATAGATCAATTCAGACTTGCCGTTTTCAACGACATCCAAATTGTGTGTGAGATGCATCGACTGATCAATGGCCGCATGCTTCCATGTAGAGCGAGGGTTTTTAGGAACTTCATAAGCTAAAACATTCACAGGTGTCCCTTCGCCATTTTTATTTCCTTTCCCATGAAGAGGAACAACGATGAGATGATAATTATTTTCTGCGGCTTTTACCCAACGCATCCGGTGAATTGTTGGCTCATGATAGAGTTTCACGGGTGTCCATTTTTGCGTCGGGTCAGTCGGTCTTATTAAATAATGAACGGAACCCGACTTAGTCGTGTCGGACGTTTCACCAGGATTCCATTGAGCACCAACAGCAATTTCAACTTTGCCGTCACCATTGATATCGCGAGCTGCGATGCATACATTGTCTGCAGAGGTTAAATTGTCAACCATCACAAAGCGCTTCCAGTCACCGTTGCGGTACCACACGAATTGTTTTTTGTCGGCTAAGAGAATATCCGGCCTTCGGTCACCGTCGACATCACCGATGGCCAGACCATAACCTATTTCCACCTTAGAATCGATGACCTGTGATTCGAATTTGGGCGCATCCTGAGCGGGGGAATAAAAAATGAATGCGATAAGAAGGATTAGCAAATAGGAATTCATACGCGTGAAGTAAAGTGATTCAGGTCTTTCTAATACTAATCGAAGAGAGTCAGATTGCCGAATTGATCGGCTGGAGGTGTGGGTATGATAAGTGAAGGCACATTTGTATTTGCATTATTAATTCTGGGCGACACGGGATAGTGATTCATTCTTTCGGCAGGGTAAGAAACCAATAATGCCATCAAGCTATTTTCAGAACTATGTTTATCCATCCAGATCTCCTCCTGTTCCCGATTGAAGATAACTGGCATGCGTTCATGTATGGAGGCCACAATGCCAGTTGACTCAACTGTGATGATGGAGAAAGTGTGCTGCTCATTCCCCTCTGTGTCTTCAAATTCCTCCCATATTCCGGCAAACGAAAATAGATCCTGGTCATTTGCTACCAACCTGTATGGTATTGAAGTCTTCTTTCCCAGCCTTCTCCAGGCATAGAATCCATCGGCGGGAACAAGACAACGATTTTTCATAATTCCTTTTTTCAACATGGGTTTTTCCAAAATGGATTCTGAGCGAATGTTAATTATTTTTTCGCTGAGTGCTTTGTTCTTGGACCATTCAGGCGAAGTACCCCAGTAAAATGTAGAAATTCCTTGGAGGGATGACGTTGTTATTACCGGAAGCAATTGGGTGGGTGCGGCATTAAAATTTGGCGCGTAATTATCCAGAACGTCCGCTCCGAATCGCTCTTCAAGTTTCGCAGGCGACGCCGTGATACTATATCGTTCGATCATAGTTTAAATGGTTCTGGAACGCTGGTCAAAGATAAAGAAAGACAGCGCACGCTCCTCGGACCAATATAAACCATTTTTATTGAATTGAGCGAAGCCAACATGACCGCCATGACGAGGATTTTCAAATTTGACGAACTTGTGATTTCGGCATTGATCCAGCGGATAGCAAAGATCGCTCAGGAAGGGATCATTTTGAGCATTGATAATAAGGGTAGGTATGTTGATAGTATCAATGAAATGGATCGAGCTGCATTGATGATAGTAGTCCATTGCATTTTTAAATCCATGGAGCGGTGCTGTATACCGGTCGTCGAAGGCTAGAAGCGTATTTATTGCCTTGATTCCTTTCAAATCCAATTCCGGAAGCATCAGTGACTTACGAAGGATCTTACCCTTCAGGCTGGTAAGAAAGCGGTTGGAGTAGACTCGGTTGACAGGCTTTGAAATCTTGACGCAGCTGCCATAAAGATCCAGCGGCGTAGAAAATGCTATCGCTTTGATTATCTCAGGGTGTGATTTTCTTTCTCCCAGGTACTTCAAGGTGAGATTTCCTCCGAGACTGAAACCGACCATGTAAATTTCCGCATATCCGCGTTGGCGGGCATGCTGCACAACTGCTTCCAGATCATCCGTGGCCCCGCTATGGTAAAAGCGAAGTTGACGGTTCATTTCATCGCTGCAACCTCGGAAGTTCCAGGCAATAACGTCAAATCCTCTTTCAAAAAATGCACGCGCCATCCCCTTCACATATGCGCGGGAAGAATTTCCCTCTAATCCATGTGAAATTATAACCAGCTTGCTGGCATTGTTCCGCAGCCAGTCAAGGTCCAGGAAATCGTTATCAGCCGTATTGATCCTTTCGCGTTCATATGGAACGGAGAGGCTTCTGAAAATTGCCGGGTATATTGTTTCCAGGTGGCCTGAAAAGAATACCGATGGACGCTTATAGTTCAACGTTGAATCCTTTTGGCTGCCACGATCTTGAGATGTCCAAGGTGATGTTCGCCATGCCAGGCATAGAGTGCGATGAGCCTGTCGAGAGGTACGTTCTTTTTTGTATCAGGATGAATGAATTCTTTTTTCAGATCTTCTTCGGTTATCAGCTTCAACAAAGCAGTCCACTTTACATGAAGGGCTTTTAGAAACACAATTGAGATAGACGGGTCGAGTTTTGTCTCCGGCGTTTCTGCCCATGCTTTTTCATCATACGCCTTTATTAACGGTGTCGATTCAGTCAAAGTCCATTTGAAGCGAACATAGGAGTTCAGGTGACTATCTGCAATATGATGTACCACCTGCCTGGCTGTCCAGCCGTCTTCCCTGTACTTCGTATCCCATTGTTCTGTTTCGAAGTTTTCAACCAAGGCCTCCATTTTTGCTGGAAGTTCTTCGATGCGTATAATATTGGATTGCACCTCCTCTAGCGTATAGGCCGGTTGTGGGAAAAATTTTCCGATAGGGTATCGAAGTTTATCGTCATTCATGGAATTCCTCTTTGGCTTTTTTTCTTTTGTTTCTCACGCGAATGTTAACCATTTCTATGAGCAGTGAAAAAACAATAGCGAAGTAGATATATCCCTTAGGAACTTCTTTATGCAACCCTTCCAGGAATAGCATGAATCCTATCAGGATCAGGAAGCCCAGTGCCAGCACTTCCATAGACGGGTGCTTGTTAATAAAACTACTAATAGCTCCAGAGAAAATAATCATGATAACGATGGAAAGAACAACAGCAATGATCATGATCAAAACTTGGTCTGTGAGGCCAACTGCCGTCAAAATTGAATCAAAGGAAAATATGATGTCGAGAAGGATAATCTGGACTATGATGCCGACGACGTTGGCTTTTCCGCTTCCTTCGGCAATAGTTTCTTCTTCGCCTTCCATTTCGTGATTAATCTCCCTTGTACTTTTTGCTATCAGAAAAAGCCCTCCGAAAATTAAGATGAGGTCACGCCCACTAATAGGCAACGCTTCCTGGAAAACAAGTGTGTCGGGAATCGTAAACAAAGTCTCCTTGAATTTCATCACCCATGTGATCGTCAGCAGCAGAAGAATCCTTACCACCATAGCGAGCAGGAGTCCTAAATTGCGAGTCTTGGAACGTATTGCAACCGGTAAACGGTTCGAGACAATGGAGATAAAAATGATATTATCGATGCCTAATACTACTTCAAAAAACGTAAGGGTCACTAAAGCTATCCAGGCCTCCGGATGAAGGAAAATTTCCATTAAAGATTGAATATTAAGTGCTAAAAATATAATAACTAACACTATCCTCCAAAGACAGCAGAAACTATAAAAATTATCGCTACAACGATCCTAGCTGGTTTCCGAACAGGGTTTTTATGACGCGCTCCATTGTCGATGACATGAGCTAACGATCAGGATGCTCGAGATAATTGCGTGCTGGAATTGTGTTGGTAAGCTGTGGATATTTTCAGAATAGTCAGCTCCTGAATTCTGCGAGAAACAACTTGAGAGACTCAACGAAATATTGTGCGTCGCCTTCAATTAAGCGAAAATCCTGCACCTTAAACGCATCTCGGTTTGCAATGTCGCCAGGCGCCGCTAGAATCGCTTTTGCAACAATTGGTTTCTTTCGTCCAAAGCCGGGTGCTTTCATAATGTCTGATGCTTTGATGCGAAGCCATTGTTCATTTACCTTCCCTTTGTATATGATCGCCGCATCAAGTGTACGTAAGTTTTCAATGTGTTTTTGTCGCTGGTCCAGCAGTTCCCCCTCGAATACGGGCATTAATACACGGAAGCCGCTTCTCTCGATCAAATCAATATACGGTCTTACTTCCCGATCATCCTCTTTGTCGTGCAGAAGATAAATAGCGCGTCCCCCAGTATCTTTTACCATTTTCCTGTCCTTAGCCTCAAGGAGCTCTTCTCTAATGATATTCTTAAAATCCTCTAATGGAGTTTCGAGGATTTCATCGCCTTCCTGGCCCTCTACATCGCGTTTGATTGTTTCGATGAATCTCCTCTGACGTTCGTTGGCGTGTGCAAGGTTGGGAGTGATCCATATCAGGCGCGTGAAGGATTCATTTTTCTTCCTTGCCTCCTGATTTCTTTCCGCAGCGATTCGATTTTGGATATCAACGACAGAACTGGTTCCCCCTTCCGGTATTTCCCCATAAGTATTGCCAATCAAATGAATGGCCATAGAGCATCCCGCAAGATCCTGTTTTACGATCTTTTCGATTTCCGAGGTATTGCCCCACAAGGTCTGACTGGGTAATACAGTATATCCATGCCGTTGTAACTCACGCATGATTATACTCCTTTCCACAGCCAGATCATGGCCGGTCTCCGCCAGATATACGATTCTTGGATTGAGATCCTTAACCGAAGCCGAGGGGCCATTCTGTTTTAATGTTCGTAACACGGTGGCGATGTCGTAGCTCAATTCCACGAGCTCCGTCCAATACTGACGTTCCGCTTCTGAACTAAAATAATTTTTGTATTCCCTTATCTCCCCGGATTCCGTGTCAAGCTGAAACATCTCATACCCCAGGAGCGGTCGCAGGAGTTCAGGCTGTTGCCCAAGTAGTATGGGTTCCTTCACGATTTTAAAGATCCTGCCGGAATTCTTTTGCGAAGCTTCATAGAAGGTTCGCACGTTGTCCAGGCATTGTGCAGACGCTATAAAGTTCTTCGATAAGACGGGAATCATTACTCCTACGTTATTCAATCTGGGCGACGTAAGACTGTCAAATTCACCCTTAAGCAAAACTTTTGGCTTTTCATCGAGAACCTGGGCAAGTATGAACTCGAAAAATTTTTTGAATTGCGATATCCATCCCGGAGAGCCTTCATTGGAAGTCTCGTTATCTGCGTCTGCGTATACAATTAGAATATCTATTTCCGTCGACATGTTAAGATAAGTTAAGCGATGAAATCCATTTATTATCGACTATCGGATCACTTTAGGTGATGAATTGAATTCATAAAGTCGGCTTAGCTATGAAAACAGTTTTTGGCAGCGCGTTCATTGAAAACATGAAGCTATAGCAAATTTTTAAATCCATAAAGCGCTTGTAAGATTAGCAGTGAATATGAACATTCAGATGGATTGCGTTTTTGTAGTATTGAATGAAAATTCAAGAACTATGTCGAAAAGGACTCATATCCTGTCTTTTGTCTTCCTTTTGTCAATGACTTCAGGATTCGCGCAAGGAAGTAAGGCATTAGCTGATGCAGAGCGTTTTTTTGGTGTTAGAAGTTATGATGTAGCATTGGCCAAGTTCTTGGAAGCAATCCAAGCGGGTGAAAAGGATCCTATGGTGTATTACAAGGTTGCCGTTTGTTATCAAAAGTCTCCCGAAACTGATGATCAAATCAAATCCATTCCTTATTTCGAGTACGCTCTTGCTAACGGTAAAGGTATGCCTTCGTCGCTGTATTATGATCTTGGAGGGATGTATCTGAAGAATGAAAACATTCAAAAAGCAATCGAAAGTTTTAACAAGTTTCGCGAAGTAAGCAGCAAGGCCGACAAGAAGGCAATGGCAATGGCCGATGAAGCAATAAAAATTTGCCATAATGCTCTGGCCCTGATGTCAGTGCCGAGAGATTTTACGGTCCATCATTTCAATTCAATTATCAACAGTAAGTATACTGAATATAATCCCGTTTTGTCCGCGGATGAAAGTGTTATGGCCTTTACTGCGCTAAGGCCGAACACAGGGAAGACCCGGACGGGCGATAAGTTTATCGAGGAGATCTACATCACCTACAATAATTCCGGAGGATGGAGTGAGCCTAAAGTGGTTCCCATTGCCCACGATTACAACGTAGGGACTGCAGGCTTATCACCTGACGGTCAAAAAATGTTGATCTTCATGGGCGGCTCAGTGGACCCCGGAAGTCTATTTCAGATCACAAAAGCCGGGGAAGCATGGTCAAGACCAAGTCTCATTAGCCCTACAATAAATACGCCGAAATACCTCGAATCAACAGCGAGCATTACTCCTGATGGTAAAACCATATACTTTGCATCCGACAGGATCAATGGACAGGGTGGCTTGGACATCTATAAAACAACCGTGCAGCCTAATGGTACGTGGAGCCCTCCCGTTAATCTTGGTCCGGACATCAACACCAAGGCAAATGAAGATGCACCATTTATTCATCCAGACCAAAAAACACTATTCTTCACATCTGATGGCCACAACACCATGGGGGGTCGCGATATTTTTGTGACGCGCTTGATTGGCAGCAAATGGAGCAATCCTGAGAACATGGGATACCCGGTAAATACTACTGTTAACGACAATTATTTCACGTTGATCGCAGATGGAACCAGAGGTTACTTCTCTTCAGATCGCAAAGGTGGCATGGGTGGACAGGACATATATTACATTGACATGCCCGCGGAATCAGCGGACATCCCCCTAACGATGATCAAAGGAAAAATCCTCAACGCCGAAACGGGTAAACCCATCCCAACAAAAATTTATCTGATCGACAACAAAACGGATAAGAAACTTGACTTCGTCTATGACCCGGACCCGGTTACGGGCAACTATCTCGTTATACTGCCGCCCGCCAAAGACTACGACATGGTGATTGAGTCAGAAGGCTTTTTACCATATACCCTTAACATTAATATTCCCAATCAAACGTATTTCTACGAATTGTATCAAATGATAAATCTGAAAACCATCCGTCAGTTTGATGTGGTTGTAGGTCAGGAAGTCCAGGTTAAGAATGCCTTTTATGATACAGATCAGGATGTAAAGGCCGACTTGCGCAAGACCCATGAGGCGAAATTGATCCAGGCTGGAAATGTTGATGTTTACGATATGATGCTTGATCTCATTGCCTCCCAGGACAAGGAAGGTATGAATTACCTTACCGAGTTGATTCAAATGAAAGATCCGATAGAAGATGTCAATTTTGATGAGAAGCAAAATTCAAGAATTGAAGTAGCGTCGCGAACATATTATTATGATGAAAGCGACGAAAGCAAATTCGAGCAGAAAAAAGTAGATGGTAAAACCATCTTTTCGCTCCCTACTTTTGTTGTAAAGGAAGAAGCAAAGAGACAAAAGGAGCATGCAAGGCAAGATCAATTCGACAAATCAGTGTTGACGAAATCGGCTAAAATTTATTTTGACGCCGGAAAGAGCGAACTCAAATCTCAGTATAATAACCAGTTGGATGCTATCTTGTCGGAGCTTAAAAAATATCCTGGGCTCGGAGTGGAAATACTTGGGTTTGCTTCCGCAGAAGGGACCGAGGAATTAAATCGCGAACTTTCTAATAAGCGGGCCATTGCCGTGCTGGACTACATCAATCATAAGGGCATTGTACGCCGGCGGATTGTGGCCAAGGGGTATGGTGCTACAAAAGATCAGACTGCATCAAAAGAGGAGGGAAGAAGAGTTGAAGTTAATATAGTTGACCTGAATGCCTTGGAAGCCCGGAATTAATCTGAGGCAAGACTCTTTATAATAACTTTTAACCCAGCCATCCCGTTATCCAAGCGGATTATGTTCACTAAGCAGCAGGGAGCTATCCCCGTAACTTAGAAAGCGGTAGCCATTGTTAAGTGCTTCCTCATATATTTTCCTCCAATCGTTTCCAACAAATGCTGCGACTAATAGAATAAGAGTTGAAGCTGGCTGATGAAAGTTGGTGATAAGCCCACTGCAAATTCTGAATGAATAGCCGGGCAAAATGTAAATGGATGTGTGTCCAGTGATGCACCGTTTGTTAGTTAAGTCCATATAACTACCTACGGCCGTTATGGCCTCAGTCGCGGTCGGAAGATTTTCATGCACGTAAGGCTCTTCCTGTTTTATATCAAACACACTTGAGCGGCTTTCGAGGAGTCTTACCCCATACCAGTAGAGGCTTTCCAGCGTTCGCAATGATGTGGTGCCTACTGCGACTACATTTTTGCGCTTGAGAATGTTTTCAATGTTCTCTCGGCTGACAACAACTTGTTCTTGATGCATCGCATGCTCCAGCGGATTTTTTACCTTAATTGGCTGGAAGGTTCCCGCGCTTACGTGTAACGTGAGAAAATCAGTTACAATATTTTTGCTTTTCAGAGACTTGAATATGGGCTCTGTAAAATGCAGACCGGCTGTAGGAGCGGCGACGGCTCCTTCTTGGTTGGAGTAAACGGTTTGGTAACGTTCTTTGTCCAAGTCGTCGGCTGACCTCTTAATATACGGCGGAAGGGGCGTGTTACCGATGCGTTGTAATATTTCAGCGAAGGTGGCCTCACTGTTCCATGAAAACTTGACCGTGCCCTCCTGACGGTCTTCCAGTGTGGCGGACAAGGTAACCTCACCTATTTTCTTGACTAGCGATAGGTCGCTCCAGCGCCTCAAATTTCCGATCGTACATTTCCAGGAGCAACTTCTCGTCGACTGCATGGTTTCCAAAAGACGTGACGAAGGCTTTACCGGGCTAAGAAGAAATATTTCAATGATGGCCCCGGATTCCTTTTGAAAGAAAAGCCGGGCTGGAATCACCTTCGTTTCATTAAAGAACAACGCTGAATCACTTGGCAAAAAATCTCCTACATTGGTAAATTTTTCATGCGTAATTTTACCTTTTTTGTATACTAGCAGCCTTGATTGATCCCGCTCTGGAAGAGGGTATTGCGCAATTCTTTCCTGGGGAAGATCATATGTGAAGTCATTTATATCAAGGTTCATGTCTAAAAGCATTAAAGTTAATTGTAAAATATTATTTTCGTCACAAGAAATCTTATGGCGCTTCAGGCAGACTATTTTAAAAAAGTTTTCGAGTTTAATTTTAAGGCGAAGACTTCACGTGGATATTTGGATGACAAAACCTCTTGGTTCATCAAGCTTTGGGACGATATAAATCCGGATAGGTATGGTCTTGGCGAATGCGGTCCGCTCCCGGGCCTCAGTCTTGATGCAATTCCCGAATTTGAAAGTGTGTTGTCGTCGGTTGTCAGGAAGCTTTGTGAGCTAAAACGGCACATGTCGTTTCAACAATTTGGTGCCGCTACCTTTCAGCGCCTGAAGGAGGCCATACCCCCGCACTTCCCATCCATCACCTTTGGAGTTGAGACTGCCTACCTTGATCTGCTCCAGGGAGGAAAGAGGATTATCTTTAGAAACGATTTTTTGAAAGGAAAATTAATTCCTGTCAATGGTTTGATTTGGATGGGCGAACCCGACTTTATGTTGGATCAGGTTCACCGCAGGATTGAAGATGGATTCAGGTGCATAAAATTGAAGATTGGAGGATTGGATTTTGAACAGGAGTGTGAAATATTGCAAGAGATCAGGCAACGATATTCAGGCCGCGAGATCACGATAAGGCTGGATGCAAACGGTGCCTTCGAACCATCTGACGCGATGAATAAGTTGCAAAGGTTAAGCAAGTACGATATTCATTCCATTGAGCAGCCAATCATGCAAGGTCTCGACGAAATGGCAGAGATATGTGAAAAATCCCCAATTCCCGTAGCGCTCGATGAAGAATTAATTCGGCAGGAAACCCTGGACGAGAGAAAACAGCTTCTTCAAAAACTCAAGCCCGCATACATTGTGCTAAAACCTACCTTGCATGGGGGTCTGAGCGGATGCACGCAATGGATTGAATTGGCAGAAGCATTCGGTATCGGATGGTGGATCACATCCGCGCTGGAGTCCAATATTGGGTTGAACTCCATTTGTCAGTTTACTGCCAACTACCCGATTGCCCTTCCGCAGGGTCTGGGTACCGGGACTCTGTATCATAATAATTTTGATTCACCCCTTCACGTAAAAAATGGCTTTATCGCTTTTGATCCCACCAAAGTTTGGAACGTAGAATTAGCGGCGAGCAACTAACATTTGTCAACGACCTGACTTTTTCTTCCATCAGGCGACACTAGCTTTCGGACAAATCTAATCTTCAAAGCTTATGGAAAAGCTGTCTTTGATCCTGTACTGGTCGGCGAGATTGATCGCTGCCGTCATTATGTTGCAAACCTTATATTTCAAGTTCAGTGCATCAGCTGAATCGGTGTATATTTTCAGCACTGTTGGCATGGAACCCTGGGGAAGAATAGGCATAGGAATATTGGAGCTGATTGCCGCCGTCTTGTTGCTCATTAACCAGACTGCCTGGCTAGGAGGTTGCCTGGCTTTGGGATTAATGTCAGGTGCGATACTGATGCACCTCACCAAGTTGGGGATTATTGTGGAGGAGGACGGAGGCTATCTTTTCCTTCTGGCCGTAATAGTGGCGCTATGCAGCGTCTTGGTGGTGGTGAAAAACAAAAACAAGATTCTTGCGCTGGCAAAGGCACCCATGCAGCTTAGAAACATTAAATTCTAGTCAGACTTATTTTATCTCTTTCAGGGCGTTATCAAGTTCTGCTTTTAATTCATCCTGCGGGAGCGAACTTTTCAAACCTTCGATCAGGAAGTTAGGTACTTTCTGAGCGCTGGAAATTTTGCTCTTGATTTCGCTTATCATCTCCAGCGCGTTTTCCTTTTCCGGAAAATCGGATTGCGATTTTACCTTGTTCTCCAGCGCGGTCCAGGCAGCCATAGCTTCTGGCGGTGTCGCGGGTTTTGCCTCTGTGACCGTTGCAACTTTATGGCTATTCGCTGTTTCTTCGTCCATGCACCGATTGTATTCATCAATGATTTGATGTAAGTCCTTTTTATTCAAAATATCCTTGTCAATTTTTTCAGCTACTTCAGGGCAGTCATCCAGGAACCTTTTCATGCCCTTCTTAAAAGTAATGTTGGGGACTTCGGTGCCTGTACCATCCTTTTTTAGTAAATACTGAGCATCATACAGGTTCTGACTCCCAGATTGGAATGAAAATAACGACAGGTATCCAGGTTTGATAAGCTTCATGAATGTATATCCGTCTGGCCCTTTTACCGGCTGGTAAACCTGATTGTCGATGCTGAATGAACGGATTTTAAAAAATTGATAAACAGTCTTCTTTTTTCCAGGCTCGATGATCTGAACTTTCTTATCAGGTCCATAAGCAAGCGCCTTGACTTCACCTACAATTGTATCGCCCTGGATAGTTACAATATGATCCTGCGATAGACATGGTACTGAGGCCGCCGCAGCGAGTAGAACTAGAAAAAATTGCTTATCCCATTTCATGAACTTCGTTTTTTAAACCTGAAATATAGTTGATAAAATAATTTCCCATCCACTTTACTGCAAATTACGACTTTAACTTTAGCTGGAACAGGATGGTTGCCTACGCAATATCGGTTTTGATCAATTGTTATTGCAAATATTTATTCGAATAGAGTTATTGCGTGAAATACCGCGGAATATGGTAATGTATAACCCAAAGCAGTGGTTCTCGCTGATTTTTCATGCTTATAGCCGAAGGGTCATGAAACGGCTGATGCCGGTAATGATCTTTATGGCTGTTTACACCGCCATTACTTGCTATGTTTTCATTGACTATCTTAAGTTGCACAAAGCTGAGTTTCAGCCAACAGTCACGATGCACTCACTCCTGGGTATCGTGCTCGGCTTGTTTTTGGTTTTCCGGACCAATACGGCTTACGATCGCTGGTGGGAGGGACGAAGACTGTGGGGAGGGATGGTCAACAGCACCCGGAATTTTGCCATGAAGCTCAACGCATACATTAGCAAAGAAAATCATGAGGACCGCGACTGGTTTTATAAAATGATATCGAATTTTGTTTTTGCTGCAAAAGAGAACCTGCGTGGTGGCGTGCAATTTGCTGAGCTCGATCCGCCCCCGGATGAATCATTGATCAATGATTTGAAAAAATATAAGCACAAACCAAATCGAATTGCGGCCTTAATGTATCACAAAGTAAACGAACTCTATAATAAGCAGAAATTCACAGGTGACCACCTTATTAATCTGGATAAAGAGTTAAAGGACTTTATTGACATCGTGGGTGCATGCGAACGTATAAAGTATACTCCCATTCCGTATTCGTATATGATGTACGTTAAGAAGTTTATATTCATTTATATCATAACGTTGCCGTTCGGATTTGTTACATTATCTGGTTATTCCACAATACTCATTGTGGTTCTGATTTCCTATATCTTGTTAAGTGTCGAACTTATCGCCGAGGAGATCGAAGATCCGTTTGGCCGCGATATAAATGACCTGCCTCTGGATGAACTGGCCGTTAAAATAAGGGATAATGTCCGCGAAATTCTGTTGTAGCTGAGGTCTATGCTACTCTGCCAGGAAGTCGATGTCAACGTTGAGAGGGTACCGCATTAAATACTCCAGTGCTTTCTTCACGGTCAGATCTTCGAACAAAACCTGGTACAACGCCAAAGTAATGGGAGCTCTCACCTTATAGTAGTCAGCGCACTTCTTAGCGATCTGTACAGTGTTGACGCCTTCAGCGATTTCGTCCATACTTGCCGTGATATCGTTTAAGTTTTCACCCTGAGCCAACCTGTATCCTACGTTGAAGTTCCTGCTCAAATAGCTATTGCAAGTTGTTGCAAGGTCTCCAATCCCAGCTATTCCCAGAAAAGCTTTTGTGTTCCCGCCAAGTGCTCTACCGAGATAAACCATTTCCACCATACCCCTACTGATCAAGAGACCCTTGGCATTTTCGCCGTAACCCATACCGCTTAATGCTCCAGCGGCGATGGCGATCACATTCTTTAGAACTCCCGCAAGCTCAACGCCTACCAAGTCGTTGTTACCATATACCTGGAAATGATCATTGCGCAACAGGCGTTTACCGGCTGTGATAACTTCATCAAAATGACTGGCGATTACAGTAGCCGCAGGGTGGCCTTCTGCCAGCTCTCGCGCAAGATTAGGACCGGCCAGGCACCCTACTCGCGCCACGACACTTTCTTCTTTGATCACTTCGCTCATCGTTTTCACCATGCTCCGGTTCAGTTCTGCAATGCTTTCAATCGTTTCACCCTTGGGAAGTATTACATCAAATCCCTTTGTGCCGTGAATCAGTAAGTGATATGGATGAAGATGGGGAGAAAGTTCCTTCATCATAGATCGAAAGTGAGCTGAAGGCACGATGGGAAAAATGACATCGCATTGTTCAGCGATCATCGAAAGATCATGGGTCGGTGTGATGCCGTCATGCATTTTGTAACCCCTGTTTTCCTTTTTGGCAAGAATATGAGCAACAACATTTTTGTCGCGGGCATACAGGAGTACTTTGCGGCGGAGAGCCAGTAGGTTCGCGATGACGCTTCCGAAATTTCCTGCACCGATCACACCGATCGGCTTATCTTTATCAGACAAACTTCTCGAGGTCATAGCCTGCAAGCCGATTATGATAATAATAAAGGGTGCTGAAATCTTTAGTGATGATATTACCCTCCTTGCTCATAAGCAACGGTCGCTTCAGGTGGAATATTCCAACGTTATCAAGACCATGACGTATGACCAGATCAATTTTTCCCTTCAGGTGCGTGGCATGATATATCTTGCTCTCCTCTTTCAGCTTATAGATTTGTTTTCTGACGCGCTTGCAGGCCGCTCGGAATTCTTCGTATTGAAGCTCCTGATCGTCCTCAGGCAAGCGGAGCAAGCCGAACAAATCGAGGTTCGGATGTTTTTTTTGCCAAAGTTCGAAAGCTACAAATGCAACGAGGTGGCTGGCGAAAACCCGGTTTATCCGGTGATATTCCGTAACTATCCGATGGCTAAGCATACGGGTGTATTCATCTTCGCGCTGCCTGTCAATGGTCACTGACCCCCCTGAAACAAAATAGTCTCGCGTATTGATGATCCTTTGATGCGCGTCCAGGCTATTTCCATCTTCGTCAACATAGTTGCCAATTACATCCAGGCCAGGTCCTATCGACACGGAAATATTGGAACCTTTGGTAAAAAATTTAAAGAGGAACTGCAACAGCTGCCAGCTGCCGTATTTATCTTGTTCCGGAAGGTAGCGGTCCTGTCCCTTGGAAGAAAGATAGTCGTCAATCAAATCAGGTGCCTCAAGGACAAAATGATAATTCAGTGTAACAGGAACAATAAAAATTTTTCTGACAGGTTGATCCGGTGGAGTCTCCAGGTAAAGATTGCGTTGCGCCTCTATCGTGGAGCTCAGTAAGCCAAGCTTCAGCTGCTCCTCCAACTTGCCCGACCTGGACCTTGTGCCTCCGGGAAAAAAAATACTGTGCGCACCTTTTTGTACAGCAAGCATCGAATAGAATTTCAGCGTCTCCAGGTATGGCACGTTCTTCTTTCTGCGATCGACCTTGTATGCGCCAAGGCTGTTCATGAAATAGGCAAAGATCTTGATGTTGAAGAGATTCAATCCGGCGCCGTAAATAAAAGCGGGTAAGCCAAGCGAGTGAATAATCCACCCTATCAATATAGAGTCGAGATTACTGAAGTGAGTAGGAACCATTACTACCGTTCCTTCTTTCGCCAGTTTACGCAACTGGCCAACTTTACCTACGATATGAATTTTGTCGCGTAAAGAATATCGGTTACGAAAGAACGCCCCGAATTTTTTTACACGCGCACCATTCAGCAACCTCGCAAACCAGAACTTTACGATTTCACGAGTAACCCGGTATGAACTCGCTTTAAAATTGCCGGCGATTTCATTAGCATACCGGTACACGATCCGATAAAGTAGTTCGTCGGCCTTAGCTTGTGATTCTTCCGGAGTCTTTGTCGATAATACAACAATCTCATTCTTGATGGTTCCCCAAAACTTGGGTTCATCCGCTGGATCGACGCGCCAGCGGTTACGTTTCATTCTTTGTTGCTCACGATAGACGGTAGCCTGAATCTCATCGATCACCTGCTTCGTGGTGGGTCGGTTTTTCTTAATCTGTGCGAAGGCTCTTTGTGCTACTTCTTCAATAAATTCCTTGCGGTTTTTGCTAAGCTGATACACCGGCCAGTCGGGTATACCATCCAGGATGGGCTTATATTGCTTATTCTTATTTTTCTTCTCGACTACTTCCATGGGGGCTGCAAAAATAAAATAAAATCAATCATGCTGGCAAAAGCTACTGATTTAAACGCTTTCCAACGCTAACTGAAGGTTGCTTTCCATATCCTTGAAACGACTTAAGGCCTCATTAATAAACCGCTCATCCACGATCCTATAAAGGTCATCCTCAGATGTTATATCAAATTGATTGACTTTATATGTCTGTTCCAAATATCCCAGCTCTAGCTTTATCAAATACCGGTTATTCCAGGAGAATAGTGTAATCTTGCAGACATCATGCGGAATTTCACCTACAATACGCATACGTTTGGCTTTTAAATACCAAAGGTAAGCAAGGTACCTTAAAGTCGACTTACTTTTGCTGGTTGGCTATGGATTTGAAGAAGTTTGTTTTTATCTCTAATGCTCTTGCTCCAGTTTGAGGACACAGGACTATTATAAAGTTGGTCTGATTCACCTGGCGCATGAATCGCTGTTTTTAAATTTCACAGTTCTCAAGCTCTGCACGATCAGCTTTTGTTCCGATTTGATCATGTAATGCGCTTTAGACGTTGGTTTTGATGTTTACGAATTAAAAGAAACCATCCACAGATGAATTCAATTGGACTTTTGATTCGAGGCGGCTGCAATTGGCTTCGTCAAGCATTTGCTTTGGTGTATTGTGAAATCATTTGATCGGATCTGAAATTGTGGATTATTGCGTTCTTGCCGAAAGCCGATGACCATGCGATAGCAAGCACCTCATCAAAAAAGAATTCGCTTATTTAGAGACTATTTGTGATTGTTGTACGTTACCTTGATTGGTTATTTTACGGTTACAAAACAAGGTTATATATTGTAACTTTATAGGCTCTTAAATGTTGAATATTACTGATTTTACTGGACTGGTATGAAGCCCCTAGCCGCTGGGAGCGATGTATGGCGAATTGGATGCGCCACTATGTTGTTCATTTTTTTTAGTATTACAGCATCGCGTGCAACACATTTGAGGGCTGGCGATATCGTGGCAGAACGCATCAATTGTGGAAGGGATTTCAGAATAACGGTTACAGTTTACACCAACACCGGGTCAACGGTGCGCTTTGGTGGCGAACAGGACATTCTCAACTTTGGAGATGGAACCTGGATTTTAGTTCCCGAGACGGAAAATAC
>JAICGJ010000130.1 GCA_025923195.1 Chryseolinea sp. | reverse complement strand
TGCCGAACCTCTTCCAGGTGTAAACATTTTAGTTAAAGGAACGTCAGATGGTACAATATCTGATGCAGATGGAAATTTTAGTATAGCCGTTCCGTCAAGTGAATCTGTACTTGTATTTTCTTTTGTAGGATATCAGGTGCAGGAGGTAGCGGTCGGGGGAAGGAGTTCGTTTGATATTGCGTTAGCGTCTGATGCCCAGCAACTTTCCGAAGTTGTAGTTACAGCTTTGGGGATCGAAAAGGAAAAGCGAGATCTGGGTTATTCCGTACAGGAACTTAAAGGTGATGCTTTTACACAGGCCAGGGAGACCAATATTGTGAATGGTCTTTCGGGCAAAATCGCGGGCGTTCAAGTTGTGGGCAATCCAAGCGGCGTGGGAAGCTCCGCACGGTTGACCATCAGAGGCGAACGGTCCCTTGATATCAACAATAATCAGCCTCTATTTATAGTGGACGGGGTTCCCATTAGCAATGGATTTGTAGGCTCCTCCGGCAGGAGTAATCAAGATGTGGACTATGGAAATGGAGCAGCGTCTATTAACCCCGATGACATTGAGTCCCTAACAGTATTAAAAGGGCCCAGCGCTACAGCACTGTACGGTGCCCGCGGACAGAATGGGGTCGTCATCATCAAAAGCAAATCTGGAAAGGGCAAAAGAGGGATTGGTGTGTCAATCAACACCACGGTTACATCAGAGACTCCCCTTCGACTTCCGGATTATCAGAATGTGTACGGCCAGGGATTGAACGGCGAGTTTGGTTTTGTGGATGGAAACGGTAGCGGTACACGGGATGGTGTCGATGAAAACTGGGGACCTAAAATGGAAGGTCAGCTGCTGACCCAATATGATGGTCCTACATCAAACGGCTATCGGGGTGGTGATGTTGGAAATCTGTCCACAAGGATTGGTCCTGTTGATTTGGAGGCGCAACTTGCCAAGCGTGGTGATATTACACCAACTCCGTTTGTGAACTATGCGGATAACCTTAAAGATTTCTTTGAAACGGGATTAACATACGCGCAAAACGTAGCGTTAAGTGGAAGCAACGAAAATGGCGATTTCAGAGCATCGTATACCTATCTGGATCAGACAGGAATAGTCCCCAACACTGACCTTAAGCGGAACACCTTTTCATTAAGCGCAGGGTACAATCTTACCGAGAAGTTGAGTGTTAAGGTGAACGGCAATTTCGTCACAAATAATAGTGACAATCGCCCAAATCTAAGTTACGGAACTGAGAATATAATGTATCTCTTTAATTGTTGGTTTCCGCGTTCAGCTAATATCGAAACCCTTCGCAACTACTGGCAAGCGGACCGCGTTGGATTGAACCAATTTAATTTTAACTACAACTATCATGACAATCCATTCTTTAATGTATATGAAAATACAAATGGACTAAGAGGCGATCGTATTTATGGAAATATGTCGGCCACATATAAGTTTACAGATTGGTTGAGCTTGATGGTACGGGGAGGGACCGATTATAACTCCGAATTGCGCGACCGCAGAAGAGCCTGGAGCACCCAACGTTTTCCACTCGGAAGCTATCGCGAAGAGAAGGTAACCTTCCAGGAATCTAATTTCGATTTTCTATTAAGTTTTCACAAGCAACTAAGTGGAGACATTAGTCTCTCAGCATATGCCGGCGGGAACTTGATGAAACAGACTTCTACCTATTCGGATGTGTTTGCTCCTGAACTTACTGTCCCGGGTATCTTTAGCATCAATAACTCACGAGTAGCAATCCAAGCTTCTGCATACAATTATGAGCGACGGATTAACAGCGTTTACGCGTCCGCTCAGGCCTCATTTCGCGATTACTTGTTCCTGGAAGTGACGGCCCGTAATGACTGGTCCAGTACCTTGCCTGCCGCCAACTGGAGCTACTTCTATCCGTCAGCATCCCTGAGTGCGGTGCTCACGGATATTCTCAACGTTGCAAGTGGTCCGCTTTCGTTTGCCAAAGTCCGCGTCGGTCTTGCGGGTGTTGGCAGCGATACAAAAGAATACAGACTTGTTAACACATTTGAAAGTCAGCAAGCGGCGCAAGGATTACCTGTATATTCCCAATCATCAACTATAAATAATGCGCAATTACTTCCTGAGCAAAGTCGTTCGTTTGAAGTTGGTGCCGACCTGAAATTTTTAAACAACAGGATCGGGTTAGATGTAAGCTATTACTTGACTCGTACGGAAAACCAAACCATTCCTGTACCACTATCTATTACATCCGGCTACAATTCCCGAATCATAAACGCTGGTTTAGTTGAAAACAAAGGTATAGAGGTGATGTTAAATCTTGTTCCAGTTGATCTGGAAAACAGCCTTCGGTGGGACATTGATGTGAACTTCTCGCGAAACAGAAGCGAAGTAAAGGAATTATATACAGATCCGGTATCCGGTCAGGAAATCAACAATTACGTGATGGCTTCGAGGTATGTTACAGTGGAAGCCCGCGTAGGTGAACGGATGGGCGATATGTATGGTATAGGTTACCAGCGTGTGAGTAACAACCCGGATGATCCCTACTATGACCCGACCGGTGAGTTTGTTGGTCAGGTTGTGTATAACAATTCAGGAAAACCTCTTCCAACGCCAACCACAATAAAGCTTGGCAACTATAATCCTGATTGGATGGCGGGAATTTACAATACGCTATCATTCAAAGGACTGTCCTTTGGATTTTTATTTGACATCCGTCATGGCGGCGAAATTTATTCGCATACCCAAACCGTTGGCCGCGAAGGCGGTATTATTGAGGAGACCCTTGAAGGCCGCGCCAATGGATATGATCTCACCATTGACGGGAATGGCGTTGTTGGGGAGGGTGTTGTGCCCACGACAGACGGCGAAGGAAATATTACGGGGTTTTCTGAAAATACCACAAAGTTATCCGCCCGCGAATGGCATACTTCCATAACTCTGGGCAGGCGTTTGATCGAGGGGATGATCTATGATGCTTCATACGTTAAGCTTCGGGAAGTGAAATTAGGATACACGCTTCCCAATAAAATATTAAAAGGCCTTCCTTTCCGGGATATTAATATTTCTCTCGTTGGTCGCAACCTGGCGTTGTGGACGGATGTACCACATGTAGACCCGGAGACTGCCTCGACAGCAGGCGGAACCATTATTCCCGGAGTGGAGTCCGTGGCCATTCCGTCAACCAGGAGTTATGGTTTTAACCTCAACTTTAAATTCTGACCACTAACAAATTGAAAATATGAAATTGAATATAAATCATTCGAGATGGGCAGCAATCTTTGTGGTTGTATTTACGCTATCCGGTTGCACAGATGACTTTGAGGAAATCAACAAGAATCCTAACGCCCCGGAAACAGTAACGCCAGACTTATTGTTGGCAGGAGTAGAACGGGACTTAGTAAAATCTGTGCTGGACGAGACCTGGGGTATTGGCAATATAGTAATTCAGCATACCGCTAAAAATCAATTTGTGAATGAAGATCGCTACCTATGGGGAGAGCTAAACACGCTATGGACTAGTGTCTATGATAACTTGCGTGACGTTCAGTCCATGATTAATCTGGCTGAGGAAAGTGGTGAAATGAATTACAAAGGTGTAGCCCTTGTGCTTCGGGCCTGGATGTTCTCATTGGCGACGGATTGTTATGGTGACATACCATATTCCGAAGCAACTCAAGCAAAATTAGGTGGCGTTTATTATCCGAAATATGATACGCAACAGGAAATTTACAATGGGATTTTGTCCGACCTTGAGGAGGCAAACACACTTCTCAAGGATGTATTGAACGTAAAGGGTGATTTGATTTACGGAGGAAATGTTGGCAAATGGAGAAAACTGGCAAACTCCTTACGCATTCGTTATCTCATGCGAATTTCCGACCGGGTTGAAGTTGGCTCCACCTTACAAACTATTGTCAGCGATCCATCGAACTTCCCGCTATTCGAGGGGTCTGCAGCAGATTGGAATATTGACAATGCAGTGTATGAATACCTTGCTAACGCTCCGGATCAATTCCCTTTGTTCAGCACCCGGATTGGCTCCTTCAATGAATTCAGGGCGAGCAAAACCATGATGGACAAATTGATTGCGCTCAACGATGAACGGTACAAGATTTTCTTCCGGCCTACACCGGAAACGGAAGCTACGGGGAGTTCCGCTGACGATGTTTATGTGGGTATACCCAACGGTATGGATGATGTCGGTGCCCTTACTTACAACGGCGGCCCTCAATTTCAATCCAGGATTGGTACTTTGTTTTACGAGCAGGCGAATACTGCTGCTGGCCTGGCCGTTGCAAAAGGCGTAGTTATGACCTTTGCTGAATTACAATTCTTGTTGGCCGAAGCGCGTGAAAAAGGTCTGATAACCAACGGGGACGCGTTGACATATTACACCAATGGAATCAACGCGTCCTTTAGCTTTTATGGCTTGACGCCACCTGCCAATTACTTTACGCAATCTGCTGTCGATTATTCAGGGTCCTCTCCTGAAAAACTTGAAAAGATCGCAACTCAAAAATGGATCGCCTTCTATTACCAGGGATTAGAGGCATGGTTTGATTGGCGTAGAACTGGATTCCCGGCGCTTCTGCCAGCAGTTGATAATCAGAATGATGATAGGATTCCAGTCAGGTTTATTTATCCTATCATTGAACAATCTCTCAATGCAGCAAGTCGATCAGCCGCTGTTTCGCGGCAGGGACCGGATGACATTAATACACGGGTATGGTGGGATGTTAATCCAAATTAAATTAATTATGCAAAGGAGAATGTATAGGCATTCTCCTTTTTTAAAATTATAGTATGAAAAAATTGTTACTGTTTTTATTTACGATATGGTCTTTCATATCCATTGGACAAACCTTAAAGACGGAAAATGTTATCCTGATTACACTGGATGGCATGCGCTGGCAAGAGGTATTTAATGGTTGCGATTCTACGCTGGCGTATCAGCAGACATATCTTAAAGATGGAAAGCTGAAAGAAAAATTTTGGCGAAGCGATTCAAAGGAAAGTCGTAAAGCCCTGCTTCCATTCTTTTGGAGTACCCTGGCAAAAAATGGTCAGCTGTACGGTAATCGGATATTGGGATGCAAAGTGAATGTTACCAATAACCAATGGTTCTCCTATCCGGGCTACAGTGAGATACTTGCGGGCCATGCTGATGATGAGCGTATAAACAGCAACGATAAATTTTATAATCCGAATCGGAATGTGCTTGAATTCATTAACTCCCAGTCTAAGTTTAAAGGGAAGGTTGCGGCATTTACTTCGTGGGATGTCTTTCCTTATATTATTAATGACAAGCGGAGCGGGGTTTATGTAAGCAGTGGTTTGGATGAGGCAAATGATAAAGAGCTAACAGAAAAAGAAAAGACGTTGAACCAGCTCATGAAAAGCGTGCCGAACCCTATTCCCGGCGTGCGCCTGGACGCTTTTACGTTTTACTATGGTCTTGAGTACATGAAAAAGAATAAGCCCCGCGTCATGTACTTTGCCTTTGACGAGACTGATGATTTCGCACACCAAGGAGAATATGCGGCCTATCTGAATGCCGCTCATTATACAGACCGGTTCATCGAGGAACTTTGGAATTATATTCAATCGGATCCTGCATACAAAAATAAAACAACGATGATCCTGACCTGTGATCATGGCCGCGGGACGAATGCGGAGGAATGGAAGCATCACGGCAGGAAAATAAATAACGCAGATCAAATATGGATGGCGGTCATTGGACCAGACACACCGGCAAAAGGCGAAGTGAAAGGGGAGTGCCAATACTATCAAAACCAGGTCGCTAAGACTCTGGCTGCGTTCTTGGGATTGGACTATTCTTCGGACAAATCAGTCGGAGATACGATGCAGCCTATGTTAAGTTCTAAATGAAATTTAAACTTCAAGGTTTCAGGTCTAAACTTTAAACCTGAAACCTGAAACTTCTTAATTTGTAAGCGCGAAGGAAATGGGTTGAACCATCTTCACATTAACAGGTAGCCCACGTTGTTTTCCGGGATTCCATTTTGTCAACGCAATAACACGCTTTGCCTCTTCATCGCAGCCGTAACCGATGCCTTTTATAATTTTGAAATGACTTAGTTCGCCCTTGATATTAACGGTAAATTCCACAAAGACCTTACCACCAACGCGGGCACGTGCAGCCTGGCGTGGATATTTGATGTTCTTGCTCAAAGTGTTGTAAAAAGCAGACCATCCGCCCACCGGTTCAGGCATCTTTTCGACTACACGGAATGTATCCGGCTTAATAGATTCCTCAGGAATTTCAATAGCGCCAAAATTCACCGAGATAGCGCCAGACTCTTGATCTGTCCCTACCGTTGGTTCAGAATCAGGTGGGGAGTTAGTGTTTTCTATGAAATCCCTGGGCATAAGCATGGGTGGATTGACCGGTTTGGGTTTTGGCGGGTCATTACTTACTGGATTTGTGACACGTGGATCGTCAACAAAAAGATCGTCACTTGACAGTTCAACAAAGTGATTGTCGTTAGTAGGTCTCACAGGCACTTTCCAGTTAAAAGCTGTAACAACGAGTATCAGGCTAACGATTAGTCCAATATTTAGCAATACACCCCTTTTCCGGTGTATATCATACTTCGGATTTTTCTTTGGTTCCATAATCTTAAGGTTTAGGTATAAGATGGAACCGCGCGGTCAGGCGTTATATCGCCATAAACATGTTTGGATCAGAATGCCTCCGGCTTCAATTCGTCACGGCTTTGATTGACTTTATTAGGATGATGCGCGTAATTAAGCTAGTGCTAAGTTAAGTGTGTTTTGAGAGTGGATTAAATCGGCTTCGGGTCACAGGTTAGCAGTGTCCGGGTTAAATTTAAAATGGCTGTGGATTGATTTGAATTCGCAGGCATCCAATAAGTTTTGATGCGCAACACCAGCGTTGGCCTTAAAGTGTTTTTGAATTTGCCTGTACTGAAGTTCTTGGACATTAGTTCGTATCTATATTACTTTTCTTTTGCTTCCCCAAAAGAAAAGTAACCAAAAGAAAAGGGGACACTCAAATATGCTTCCCTACGCTCATTCCGGGCCGCCCCCGCATTTGAGTGAGGCCACCGCGCACGCAACTAACAACACTTGTACCTCCAAAATGCCCGCTCATGATCAGATTCTGGCAGAAAAAGAGGTTAGTGTAAAGTTCTCCCCAATCTGTGAAGCCTCTATTCATACCGACATTTTATCGTTGACATAGTACTAGAATGAATGCACGACTACCGCACCGAAAACTTATAAATTGTCTGAGTTGTGTAGGTCTCACCAGGATTCAAGACTGTTGAAGGAAAGGAAGGTCTGTTTGGTGAGTCAGGAAAGTGTTGCGTTTCCAGGCAAAGGCCTGCTCTCTTGTTGTATACGGTATTATACTTTCCCGTGAGCGAACCGTCCAGAAAATTTCCGGAATAGAATTGAACACCTGGTTCAGTCGTATATAACTCCATGAATCGGCCACTGGTTGACTCGTAAACAGTTGCCGAAGCAGAAAGTCCAGCTGTCTTATCAAAGACCCAGCAATGATCATATCCGCCACCGTTTTTGATCTGTGGATGGTTATCATTGATACGTTCACCGATCACATATGGCTTTGTAAAATCAAATGGTGTTCCTTTTACATCCTTCAATTCACCGGTTGGTATTAACGTGTTGTCGACGGGAAGGAATTTGGAAGCAGCTATAGTCATTACATGGCCCAGAATGTCCGTCTTCGTGTTTCCCGACAAGTTAAAGTAGGTGTGATTCGTAAGGTTTACAATCGTCTTCTTGTCTGTAGTCGCTTTATAATCGATTCTTAGTTCGTTATCATTGGTGAGCGTATAGATTACTTCCGTTTTTAAATTACCGGGGTAACCTTCCTCCAAATCCTTACTCGTATAGTTAAGTTTAAGAACCGCTCCGTCGGGCGTGGTATAATTATCGCCTGCCCACACAACTTTATCAAACCCTTTTATACCACCATGAAGGTGATTGGGTCCATTGTTCACGGCTAGGTTATACGTCTGATCGTCGAGCTTGAATTTTCCCTTGGCAATACGGTTGCCGTACCTGCCTACAATGCAACCAAAAAAAGGGTTCGATCTTTCGTAAGTCGAAAGAGAATCAAATCCCAGCACCACGTCCTCAAAATTTCCAACCCTATCCTCGGTTTTTAAAGACACAATGATCCCTCCGTAATTCGTAACGGGCATGGTAGTTCCAGAGGCATTGGTAAGCGTATACAGGGAGACTTCCGTACCATCTTTAAGTTTACCGTATATGGTCCGAGTTGTGGTGGGTTCCGGAGCTTCAAGGGAATCCATGGATACCTCCGACGTGGAGTCCTGTGGCTTCGGTTTACAATTTGTTAAAAAGTTGGCAAGTGAGAGTACAATCAAGAAAAGAAAGACAGGTTTTTTCATTTCGCTATTGAGTTGGGTGGGTTTTTGTGTTTTAAATGTAACATGGTAACATGACTAATCCAATGCTCTCGACTTCTTCGTTGCGATCATCGTTCGTCGCTTATAAGGCTAGTGCCATCTTTGATCGATACAACATAGGTATTCATTACAACCTTAAATCTTTCCAGATAGGCTTCGTAGATCGTGTCAATGAAATTTTCGACAGTGGATTTAGATACCAGGTTAACTGTGCACCCACCAAAACCTCCTCCCATCATCCGGGCGCCGAGGACCCCGTTTATTTTTTTTGATTCGTCTACGAGGAAGTCAAGCTCGTCACAACTCACACCATATAGTTTCGACAAACCCCTATGTGTTTCGTACATTCTCTTCCCGAAAGACTTAAGGTCACTCTTTTCTAGGTCTTTTGCAGCATCCAACACGCGTTGGTTCTCCTGAATAACATAAGTGCATCGATCGTACACTTTGGCCGGGAACTCTGTACTATGGCTTTCAAGCATCAACAGCGTAGCATCTCGTAGACTTCTGACCTCCGGATGATATCCTTGAATGATGCGTACGCCTTCCTCACATTCAGCTCTTCTTGTGTTGTACTCTGAACTAGCCAACGAGTGTTTTACCATCGTATCGCAAAGTACAATTGCACTTTGACTCAGATCCAAAGGGAAGTAGCGGTGCTCGAGAGAGCGGCAATCCAACACAAATGCTTTCCCCTCAAGTCCCATTACACTTGAAAATTGGTCCATGATACCACATTTCACCCCGGCGTAGTTGTGCTCTGCCCATTGGGAGATGAGAACCAAATCCAGCTTTGAAATATTGAATTTATGCAGATGATTCAGGGCAAAAGCAAAGCTGCACTCTAGTGCAGCCGACGATGAAAGGCCGGCGCCTGTGGGTACATTACCGTCGATAACACAATTGAATGCCCTAACGGCGTGTCCCTTATCAACGATCCTCCTGACGACGCCTAATATATAGTTTGCCCAAAGTGGCGATCTTACTTTTTCGGGATGGCTTGTGTGGAAGGAAAAGAATTCGTTGTGTTTTACGGAGTACAGTGTGGAATGGGAATCCATTGAAAAATCTATTGCCGTAACGATGTGCCGGTCAATGGCTGCAGGCATTACGTATCCCTCATTGTAATCTGTGTGTTCGCCGATTAGATTTATCCGACCGGGCGACCGGACTAAAATGGGTTGGGTGTCGAAGAGCTCCCGGAATTTTGCGGAGACGGCGCCAGGATTAAATGGTCTTGTCGATTCCAAACTATCGCGTTTTTAGGTGGGTAAAGTTATCAGAAGATTGTAAACTGCGATGACAGGAAAAGCCAGACTCTCACACCGCATTGAATTTTGCAGCCCGCACAATGATAGCCCTTCAGGCCAGAAAATCCTTGAACAGATTGTAATATGGAAGACATTCAATATTATCTTTAATTGGCAATTTGTATCCTAAATTAACCCTATGCAACCTGTTTCATCACAGGAAGAGCTTAAGTCACTTTCCCAATTCGTATTAGACAGTCTGACAGAAGGCGTTATCTGGCTGGATGAAAATGGAGCAATTTTCTTTATTAACGCTACAGCTGCCCAATTCCTGGGTACCACCAAGGAACACGCCTTGGGGATTCGTTGGCCGGAAATTGTAACAAAAAAGGATTACAGCTGGAAAGAACATTTTGAACAACTGGGTGAAGCCATTCAACTTAGCGAAAAGCTCGAGATCCAGACTATGGGGGGCGGATGCGTCCCCTTGAAAGTTATCAGCACCCGAATCCGGTTTGGCGATCGTTATTTCCTCTGCATGCTACTCAGCGATACTATGAGTGGTGAGGATCCGAACGACATGCTTAGAATAATATCTGAAGGAACAGCAGCCGTCATAGGAGGGGATTTTTTCAGATCACTTGCATACCATATCATTATTTCAACAGGGATCCGTTATGCAATCGTCACGGAGTGCGCTAACATCGCGAAGACGAGGGTTCGGACATTGGTGTATATAGAGCGTGAACATTTTCTGGATAATTTTGAATATGACCTTTCGGATACTCCTTGCGAGATCGTGATGAAAGGACAGAACTACTATTGTTCTGCTGATCTGGATGCATTCTTTGAAAAGGAAGAGGGGGTAAAATCATACTTTGGCGTACCGATCTTCCTAAGCAACGCGGAGGTTATAGGCCATATCGCCATTTTCGATACAAAACCTATGACGGTAACGTCGCGGCAGCTCAACATTCTCAAGATATTTGCATCACGTGCGGGTGCCGAGATTGAGCGTAAGCGAAACGATGAACTTATTCAGGCCAGTATGTCGCGTTATCGTAGCTTGTTCGAGGATAGTCCGATTGGCATGTGCGAGGAAGACTACTCAGAAGTTAAACTGTATGTTGACAGGCTAAAGGAAAATCATAAGATGGATCTCCGGGCCATTTATGATCAGTATCCTGAGGAGGTTACCAACACCTACAAACAAATCATCCGACTGAAGGCAAATCGTTCGCAGGTGAAGCTATTTGACCTCGAATCGCAACAACAGTATTTTGACTACCTCGAAAAATCGTTCATGCCGGCTGCGTTCAAAGATCTTATTATAACGTTCGACGAGGGCCAAACTAACTTCGAACGGGAAATCGATGTTCGAGCTGCGACCGGTACGCGAAAGGTCCTGAAAGTCAAACGTGTTCTCTTACCAGGTTCAGAGAAAGATTGGTCAAAGTCATTAATTTCATGTGTGGATATTACGGAACTGAAGGCAGCGCAGGAAAAATTGAACAATGCCTTAAACGAAGTAAAGATATTAAAGGAACGGCTGGAGGCGGAAAACATTTACCTGCAGCAGGAAATTAAGCAGGAACACAATTTTGATGAAATAGTTTGTCAGGGGGAAGCACTGCGAAAAGTATTGGAAAAAGTCAATCTGGTGTCTGGCACTGATGCAACCGTTCTAATTTTGGGAGAATCGGGAACTGGAAAGGAATTGATTGCACGCGCTATTCATAGTACGAGCAAACGCAATAAGCGGCCGCTGGTGAAAATTAATTGTGCGGCCCTTCCTGCTAATCTTATCGAAAGCGAATTGTTTGGGCACGAAAAGGGCGCCTTTACCGGAGCCTTAAGCCAGAAGATCGGAAGATTTGAACTCGCGGACGGAGGTACAATTTTCTTAGATGAGATTGGTGAGTTGCCCATTGACCTACAAGCAAAACTTCTGCGCGTACTGCAGGAAGGTGAATTTGAGCGACTTGGCAGCAACAAGACCATGAAGGTAAATGTTCGGATAATAGCCGCAACGAATCGTGACCTTCAGAAATCCGTTCAGGATAAAGAATTTCGAGCCGATCTGTATTATAGATTGAATGTTTTTCCAGTCGTATCGCCACCGTTGCGTGAGCGCAAGGAAGACATACCATTGCTCGTTAACCATTTTTGTAAAAAGTACGGAATGCGCCTAGGCCGCACGGTGAATTCGGTTCCAAAGAAAACATTGGACGTACTCATGTCGTACGACTGGCCCGGAAACGTGCGTGAGTTAGAGAATGTAGTGGAGCGGGGTCTGATCCTGTCGCGCGCTAATGTTCTCGAGTTGGGCGACTGGCTTCCCGCTCCGGAGGCAAGCCAGTTTGTAAACAAGATGTCGCAGAAAAGCACTCAGTCTCACAGGTCACTGTCACTGGAGGAGATGGAGCGGGCCCACATTCTCGAAGTTCTAAACGCCACGAACTGGAAAATTCGTGGAGAGGATGGCGCAGCGGTGGCGCTTGGCCTTAATCCTACAACACTTGAAGCGCGGATGAAGAAACAAGGTATAAAACGAGAAGCATGAACTTTATAAGCATAGTAATGTTTAACGTATAAATTTCATCGACCACTCGTGCTAAACTCTTTAAAATCTTGAACTGGAACGACGTTTTAAAATATGCGAAAAACAATCCGGCACCCGACCGGAGAGTTGAAAGATCCGATGAGGAATGGAAGAAACTATTAACTCCTGAAGAATTTCACATTACGAGGAAAAAGGGTACGGAACGCCCTTTCACAGGTGAGTATTGTGAGGCGCATGAGCCAGGCCTGTATGCCTGCCGTTGCTGCGGAACGCCTCTTTTTGATTCAGGGCAAAAGTTTGAATCGGGTACTGGCTGGCCAAGTTTTACCGAATCCGTAAAAGACAACGTGATCAAGTACGAAAAGGACACTTCGTTCGGCATGACTCGTGTCGAAGTTATGTGCAATGTCTGTGATTGTCATCTTGGACACGTATTCCCGGATGGACCTCCACCCTCCGGTTTAAGGTTTTGTATCAACTCAGCGTCTATAAAACTTATCGGCTGACTTCACCTCCAATCCATTGGAGATTTGCCTCCAAAATTTTGGGTTCTCCAAAATTATAACCGTGGTTCGCCTCGGCGTAACGTGTTGTATATCAGGTATATGAAGTATTGGCATAGCCTTTGGAAATGCCGGAACATCAGTCTTTTAAATGGCATTTTAAAACGAACCCTTAAATCAACGAAAAAATGGAACCAAAAAACTTTTATCTAAAGGCCTTTAACCTGGCAACCAATCTAAGCGAGACTCAGTTAGCGGAGCTCACAAACAACATTACCCAAAAGGAGGCAAGGAAAGGTCAGGTGGTGTACGCTAAAGGCGGCGAAAAGAAAGTCTTTATCTTAGTAAGCGGGCGCGTGAAAATTTCCGAGATCAATGAGAAGGGTGATGAAATGATCAAGGAGTTGATAGTGCCGGGAGATATTTTCGGCGATGTGTTGCTGAACTATGAAGGCCCTAACTATGAGTACGCGGAAATTATTTCTGAACGTGCCATTTACTATGCCATTGCCCAGGAACAGCTGGCGTCAATGATGCGATCCAATTATGTGCTTACGATGAACTATATGGCGAAAGTAAACGAGAAATTCAAAAGCCTAGAAAACCGCTATGTCAATATGGTAACACAGGACGTCAAGTCGAGGCTGATGTATTGCTTTAAGGAGTGGGCCAGGAAGGAAGGAAAGAGACTGGGAAACAAGATTGTGCTTAAGAACAGCCTTACGCACAGCGATCTTGCCAATCTGATATCAACGTCACGCCAAACCGTGACAGGGATCCTGAACGAGTTGAAGGAGGCGGGCGAGATTAATTATAACAGGAGAGAAATAGAATTTTCCGAGTTAATGCTGGCAAGTTAGCCGTGTAGATGACAAACCCAGATCGTCGGAAAAACGTAATTTGACATAAAAATCAAAATCAATGAAAAGAAAACTCGAAGGACAAGTAGCACTGGTCACCGGGGCAAGTTCAGGTATTGGTGCCGGTGTTGCCAAAGCGATGGCAGCGGAAGGTGCGACAGTAGTTATAAACTATTCTTCAAGTCCTGAGAAGGCTGAGAAGGTATTGAATGAAATACAACGCGCAGGAGGCACCGCGTTGACGATAAAGGCTGATGTCAGCAATGAAAAGGAAGTGCTAGCGATGTACGAGGAGACATTCAAGCAGTTTGGTACGGTTGACATCCTGGTTAACAACGCCGGCTTACAGAAAGACAATAAATTCCATGAAATGTCACTTGACGAATGGAATCGCGTTATCGCAATAAATCTTACAGGACAGTTCCTCTGCGCCAGGGAAGCGATAAAAGAATTCTTACGGCGCGGTGTAGTTCCTTCGAAATCAAAGGCTGCAGGAAAAATTATTTGTATGAGTTCCGTTCATGAGGTAATTCCCTGGGCAGGACACGCAAACTATGCTGCTTCCAAAGGCGGCGTCATGATGTTGATGAAAAGTATGGCTCAGGAGTATGCTCCCATGAAAATCCGCGTGAATAGTATTGGTCCTGGTGCAATAAGAACTCCGATAAATCATGCTGCATGGCAAACACCAGAATCCTATAACCAATTATTGAAACTTATTCCTCAAAAACGAATTGGTGAAGCTGAGGATATTGGAGGGGCAGCAGTATGGCTAGCCTCCGACGACGCAGACTATGTAAACGGAATTACGCTCTTCGTAGACGGTGGTATGTTGTTGTATCCGGGGTTTGAGGATAATGGTTAGAGTGCTGAAGTGTTGAAGTTCTAAGTATTGAAGTTACGGGTGCATTTCGTCAGCTTCAACGTCAAAGGGTGTTAAAGCGTTTAAGTGTTTGCAGGATTACGTTTTAATGACAGCTAATAAGACAAAGACCCATTGGAGCCCTTCAACATAAACACCTAAAACTCATAGATGCCAGACACTGTCAAGACACACAACTTCAACACTCAGAACTTCAACACCTCAACACCTCATGAATAAAGAACAACTCCGTCTCATCCAGGATCGCGATAGAAAAAAAAACTGGCGAAAGTTTGGGCCTTACCTCACCGAGAGGCAGTGGGGAACCGTTCGCGAGGATTACAGTCCGTATGGAAATGCGTGGGAATATGTCTCACATGATGCAGCCAGAAGCAAGGCGTACCGATGGGGTGAAGACGGTATTGGTGGTATAAGCGATGATCATCAACTGCTAAATATATCCGTCGCCTTTTGGAATAAAAAGGACCCGATCATCAAGGAACGCATTTTTGGTCTGACAGGCAATGAGGGAAACCATGCAGAGGATTGCAAAGAGCACTACTACTACCTCGATAGCACCCCCACACACTCGTACATGAAGATGTTATATAAGTACCCTCAGCGGGAATTTCCTTATACCGACATCGTACAGGAAAACCGAAGAAGGGGAAAACTGGACCCCGAATACGAATTGTTGGACACAGGCATCTTTGATGATAACCGGTATTTCGATGTCTTTATTGAATACGCTAAAGCTGATACAGATGATCTACTCATTAAAATTACAATACATAACAGAGGTCCTGAAGAATCTTCTTTACACGTGCTACCTCATGTGTGGTATCGCAATACTTGGGCATGGGGCTATGATAATTATAAACCAGAAATGTATCTGGATGATGAAGGTTATATTAAAATTAACCATCGCGAAATTGGAAGTTATTATCTTGTGGCAGATGGCGAATGCTCTACTCTCTTCTGTGAAAATGAAACAAACACACAGCGACTATACAATAGCCCAAACGTTGGGACGTGCAAAGATGGTATCAACGACTTCCTGATTCATGGTCGAAAAGATGCTATTAACCACATTCCAAAGGGCACAAAAGCCGCATTTAACTATGAATTGACCATAGCCCCTGGAAAATCAAAGACCATCAGGTTACGATTGTCGTCCGTTTTTTCTTCGGAGCCATTTAAAGATTTTAACCAGATATTTAAGGACCGGTTATCTGAGGCCGACGAGTTCTTCAATAAGCTGCAGAAGGATATTTCCAATAAGGATGAAAGAGATATTCAGCGGCAGGCTATTGCAGGCCTGATGTGGAGCAAACAATTTTTTTACTACGATGTAGCGCAGTGGTTGAAGGGCGATCCCGGACAACCTGCACCTCCCCCGGAAAGAAGGTATGGACGCAATCATGAATGGATGCATTTGAACAATGCTGATATCATCTCCATGCCCGACAAATGGGAGTATCCCTGGTATGCCGCTTGGGACCTGGCGTTTCATACTATACCCATCGCCATCGTGGATCCCGAATTTGCCAAGCACCAATTGATCCTATTGACGAAGGAATGGTACATGCATCCCAATGGCCAGTTCCCCGCCTACGAGTGGGCCTTTGGCGACGTCAACCCGCCGGTACATGGCTGGGCAGCCTGGCGCGTTTATAAGATCGATCAAAAAATTCAAGGACGGGGAGACCGTAGATTCTTGGAGGAAGTCTTTCACAAACTGCTGTTGAATTTTACGTGGTGGGTCAACAAAAAGGACTATAACGGCAACAACATTTTCCAGGGAGGATTCCTCGGTATGGATAATATTGGTGTATTTGACAGGAGCAATCAATTACCCACGGGTGGTTTTATCGAACAATCCGATGGAACGAGTTGGATGGCGATGTTTACATTGAACATGCTTCGAATGTCGCTGGAGCTGGCAAAAGAAAATCCAACGTATCAAAGTCTGGCCACAAAGTTCTTCGAGCACTTCCTGTACATTGCCGGAGCGATGACGAATGTCGGGAACGAAGGGATCAATCTTTGGGATGAGGAAGACGAATTTTATTATGATGTGCTTCACACGCCCGATAATCACCGCTTCAAAATGAAGATCCGCTCTATGGTTGGACTTGTTCCCCTGTTTGCCGTTGAGGTATTGGAACAGGAAATCTTTGAGTCCATGCCAGAATTTACGAAGCGTTTACAATGGTTCTTAAAAAATCGACCTGATCTAGCTAACCTCATCTCACGATGGAACGAAAAAGGAAAAGGTGAACGACATTTGCTTTCGCTCCTCCGAGGACATCGTATGAAGAAGTTACTCAAAAGAATGTTGGATACGTCAGAATTTCTCTCTGACTATGGAGTCAGAGCATTATCCCGAAAGCATCTTGAAAATCCATACGAGCTACATGTCAACGGAAGTGTCTTCAGCGTTAAATATACCCCAGGGGAAGGAGATACTGCCCTGTTCGGGGGGAATTCAAATTGGCGAGGCCCGATTTGGTTTCCTGTAAACTACCTGATAATTGAATCCCTTCAACGTTTTTATCATTACTACGGGGATGACTTTAAAGTAGAGCATCCTACGGGATCTGGTAAGTTTATAACCCTTCGTCAGATTGCAGATGATTTGTCGGTTCGGATGATTAATATTTTTAAGCGGAACAAGACTGGCAAACGGCCTGTTTTTGGAAATCATGATAAGGTTCAGAACGACGAACACTTCAGGGATTACATTTATTTCTACGAATATTTCCACGGTGACAACGGAAGGGGTGTTGGCGCCACACATCAAACGGGCTGGACTGGCCTGGTAGCAAAACTTATACAGCCGCGGAAATAGGTTATGTAAAAGCTTAATCGAAAAATTTCATTATCATAGATTGAAAGGATCATGGATTACGACAAAAAAATACTTACTGACTTCAATAGCTCCAGAAGTCTTGAATGGCTTGAAACTAACGGACTGGGTGGATATGCCAGTGGAACTGTCTCCGGCGCGCATTCACGCCGGTATCATGGTCTGCTAGTCGCTGCCACGCATCCACCTGTTGGTCGCATGAACGTAATGTCAAAGTTGGATGAGACTATCGTTATTGGAGAGGAGCGATATGAATTAGGTACAAATCAATATCCAGGAGCAGTCCACCC
>JAICGJ010000129.1 GCA_025923195.1 Chryseolinea sp. | reverse complement strand
TATTCATTCGTTGGTTTAGTAATAAATAGATTGACTAATCGTGCTGTGCCAACACTCTGGTACTAATCAGCCGAGATGGTAAAGGGGGCTAGTTACCATCTGTTTACAGCAGGCAGCTGTTAGTAAATGTATGTCCACGCGCTAATAAGGACTTCGTCCATGTCTTTTCATTCTGCAATTACCACCGAACGTTTGAACGCGTGCCCTTGATCGAACGAACTTAAGAAATTTAAGTTACAATTTTGCACTGCGCCACCATATTTTATAGTCCCCATATCATAATCCGGTTTTCCAAGTAACCGTGTCAATCCGAAATAGCACATGAATAACACCTTTGCGTTTTGCCATTTTCTTATCAAAATCCAGGTGAAGATTCCCAGAAGTCCAATTCCTAAAGCTAGCTTCATCTATTCCATTATCTAATCTAGTAAATTTTCAGAATGTCAAGTGTCTTTAATTTCGTTTTCAAATTCTAAACAGCCGTTGACAAATAAATATTACATGCACATTTGTCATATCCAAAATACATCCGCCTTGATATATAGATGATAATGTATGCCGCTCTTTTTCGCGTGTCTGACTAAAGTTAATTCACATCCCATTACATTTTATTAGTCCGTAATAAAGTTCTTTTATCATTTAACTATTACACTACCAACACAAATTAAAATGCTTTTTATGAGGAACAAAATATCGATATCTGCTCCTGCAATTTTATTTACTGCAGTTTTTGTTTTTGGCTTAACTGCGGGAGATTGGGTAGTGAATTTGTAATCAGCATAAGTCTACAAACATTAAGTATATATTTCGTCAGCCTGGTTTTATGTAGTCTTTTATTTTACGTTCCTAACACGGAAAAGAGAATAATTTTTTTCGTCAAGTTTATTGATCCATACTCTCCAAAGGACTGGCATACAACATTTAGCATAAAGCGAATGCGGTTTAAAACGTACTTCGTTGTCCACCGCTGTTGAATCAGGGCTTGGCCTATGAATCCACGCCATGAATAACATCCAAATCAGGTTTCTGTTAAAAGACTATCCAACTGTCAGAATTATGACAATGCATATTCAACAATTGCTCTTGAATGAATTTTTGTCGTGTCAAAAATGGGTATTGAAAAGTCCTTCTGGCTAATTAACATTGGAATTTCTGTACAACCTAATATTACGCCTTCAGCGCCACGTTTAACTAAGTCATTCACAATTGAAATATAATTTTGCTTTGTGTCCGGATTAATTATTCCTCTGCCCAATTCTTCCTTCACGGTATACTGCACATAGTCTCTTGTTTCTTGTTTCTCAGGTACTAAAACATTCAAACCATTTTCTTCTAATTTTTTCCTATAAAACTCCATTTCCATTGTAAATTTTGTTCCTAATAGGCCCACTTTTACAAGTCCCTGTTGTTTAATCGCTTTAGCGGTCTCCGTTCCAATATGAATGATTGGCAATTTTATTTTGTCTTCAAGATCGTTAGCAAATAGATGTGCCGTGTTAGCACATAAGACTATAGCATCAACGCCACTTCTTTTTAAACTTTGACAAGCGTTAAGCAAAAGTTCAAATGAATTTTCCCAACTTCTTTCCTGAATATCTCCAAAATTCAATGAATAAATTATACACTCGGAAAAATTTAGTCCACCTAACCTTTCATTAATGCCTTCATTTATGAACCTGTAATAGTCCATTGTTGACACCCAACTGGTTCCCCCTACGAGCCCTATAATTTTCATTTTACTCATATTTTTTTAGTGTACGCTTGCCGCGAACGTTTGACTATGAAAACTATGAATTTAAGTTCTGATACATGTCCTACCGATGAATTACACAATATCGCACTCTAGGATTAACTGCTCTACAGAATTGGTTTTATTGCTTTTGCTGGTGGTTCGTTGTTCTTCTAAATCAATCTAGGTCACACTTTGTATTGGTATACGATTCATTAGTAATATACACTAGGAGACACGCTTCATCACAAGGTTATAGCCTCCGCCAGGCCATTTCCACGTACCGGTAATGGTGTTGCCGTCTTCGCTAAATTTGCCCTTATACGCCATACCCGATTTCTTGTCATTGAACCAAAATTGCAGGATATGGTCGTCAACCTCCCAAATATATTTGTAATGGTAGCCGCTGCTGCTCTCAAATCATTGACCAACCATCTCTCTGCCGGACACAGTTTCTTCCCAGCCCATCTCGAACCCGAGAATCATCACACCTTCCACACCCTTATCTTCCAATTTCCTGCCTGCCAATAGCTCATCGCTAGTCTCTACCGAATGACTTTCTAATTACACCAACAGAGAGTGAATGGAAGTGACTACCAAATAAAGTCCCGCTAACATTCCAACTATTGTGTCAATTCGAAACAGTGTGTGAATGACACCCCTCCGTTTGCTATTTCTGATTAATATCCAGGTGAAAATTGCCAGAAGTCCGGCTCCTAAAAATAGTTTCATGTATTCCATTGTCTAATCTAGTAAAGTTTTTAAAAACTTGAATTGTCTTAATTTTCCCTTTTTCAAATACGGCGGGCAGCCTCTCAAATCAACGTCTTCACATGTGCTAAACGGCGTGTATATAAAGCGAGGCTGTTATGGATCTCGATTGTTAAGCATTACTCAATGAAATTTCTTGCAAACTTTTATCACACCTGCCTAGAAGCTATATTGATGTTGTATGCGTGTCTTTTCGCGCGCTTTCTAAAAATTAATTGACATCCGATTAGATTTTTATAGTCCGTAATTGAATTCCTTTTATCAATTACCTATCTTACATTACTAATGCACAATAAAATGCTTTTTATGAGATACAAAATTTCGATATCTACTCCTGCAATTCTATCTACTGGAGTTTTTGTTTTTGGCTTAATTGCTATCCTTCTTTATTCTTTGGATGTGAATAAGGGGACATTGGCTAGTGAATTTGTAATCAGCATAAGTCCGCAAACATTAAGTATATATCTCATCAGCCTGGTTTTATGTTGTTTCTTTATTTTCAGGTTGCTAACACGTAAGAGAGAATAAATTTTCTTTATCAAGTCTATTGATACACACCTCTGCAAATACAACGTTTATGACGGTTCAGGGCTCTTAAAAATATAAACAACACATTATTTAACCAACTGAACCACAATTTAAACTTCGCCTGTCGAAACTCTCCTCTACTGTCAATGGTCGTAACTAATTACGCGAGATATTTTCCAATCTCCATTCACATTTTTCCAAATATGAACAAATCTAAATGTTCCATCTAGCTTTTCTTCATCTCCCTTTTCCGTATAATAAAAACGATGACTTCCAATCTGTACAGCGCCGAAATCTTTGATTGGGAAAACTTCAAGACTACCCTTGACTAATTCCCTTCTCACTTTTGTTTCTCTATTGCACCTTTGCAAAATGGAGTTTACATTCTGAGTATAATCTGTAAGTCCGCCTTCGTCATGATAAAATTCGAGATCCTCGGTAAATAATGATTTTGACATATTGACGTCACATGTATTGAATGCGTTAAATAAAACGCTGTCCATGTATGCAATTTTTCTGGTTAACTCCTGCGGTGATAAATTCTCACTGGTTTGTGCGTTTACCTGATAAGGATGCAGAAATCTACTTAATACAAAAAATAATGTTACTATGAAGATAGTTCTTAATTTCATGCGGATATAGTCTTGTTACACAATTGTTGTGCCTTTATTAAATCTCTGTCCAAAAGCTTTCTTCAAATATTGCACTGGTGAATTTGTTCGAATATGAACATAGAGTGTCCACCTTTCAAATTTGCAATAGAGTGGTTGCAACGTTGAAGCCACAATGTCCGCTTATGACGATAACGTTTACATATATAGATTATGGGACTATACTTTTTCAACCGTTGACGCTAGTTAAAGAACTAAGATCACAAAGTGAACCGGTATTATTTGGATATGATGTTGTAGCAGGGTTTTCAGTACGGAAGTTCACGTTTCATTTCTTAAATAAAACTTATTCAATTATTCGCCAGTCGTCCTATGCCACACGCAAAATCTTCTCCATCTTACGACCCTTCGCCAATTCATCCACCAATTTGTCCAAATACCTTGCCTGTTGTGTCAACGTATTTTCAATTTCTTCCACTCGATAGCCACAGATAACACCAGTAATGCGCTTAGCATTAGGGTTCAATGTAGCGTTCTGAAAAAATATCTCAAAAGTTACCTTCTCTTCAATAAGTTCTTGAAGCTTTTTTTCATCAAAACCTGTTAGCCACTCAATCACCTGATGCAATTCTTCTTTCGTTCTACCTTTCTTCTCAACTTTTGTGAGATACATAGGATATACTGAGGCGAATGTCATTTTTGCTATACGCTCATCTTGTTTTTTTGCGTTGTTCATACCTTGTGAAGTAAACGTTACTACTCATATTATTTCAGCCTTTCCAATTGGCCTTTTCTTTTTACTATGTTTTTATAGTCCCACTGAATATCTCTTGATTTTTTTAGCCAACGTTTGAGGTCCTTTTCGTTGATTTGTTCAAATGAAGTGTAGAAAATAGAAGCGTCTTTAAATTTTTTGCCTATCACATTTAATTTTTCCTCTTCAAAACTTGCTCCGCTCCAAAACATCAAACGCCAGCCTGCCTTCTGTTTGCTGTAGCCAACAATCGGATTACCATCTAAGAACCAAACCGGATGGGCGTGCCAAATTTTGCATTCTGCTTCCGTCAAATTGCTGTCAATTTTCGTTGCGAGTAGGTCGCAGATTCTTTTATCAACCGTTGTTTGCCTGTCGTTGAATTTTTGAATTTCTGAGTTCATATTTGTCTGCAAATGTTATTAGGTAGTACCTTTGCCACCAATGTTCATATATACGTGTACCGGCCGTTTCACTATTACTAGAATAATTTTGCCGGTATCTCCAAAAATTATAGTCCTTGTCGTCTTAGAAATTCTGGGGCACTACTTTATTTTAGTTTCACTCTCAAACTCCATAAATATTCTAGTTCAGATTTCATGACGGCGTAAGATAGCTTTTAATCAATTTTCATTACGATCGAAGATGTTAAGTATGGATTATTAAACGTAACTATTTCACCAGCTTGTTTTCCGGGTATCAAAAACAGTCTTGCAGATAAAGCTTTATTGCTATATTTCAATGATAAGGCTGCTACGTCATAATAAATTCTCTCAATTACATCATATGGAGTATCACCGGGTATTGGAACGACATCTAAACCTGTTCCTGAAACGGAAGAAAATAATAACAATTCCTGGACGGTAAAGCGATTTTCCATTGCTCTTTTTGCAAGTATCTTGTCTTCAATAACTGGCAACATTAGTCCAGAATACCCACACGTTTTTAAGTCTAAATTTTTTAATGCATCTGTAATCAGGGCACATGCTCTTAAAGTTGATGGCCCGCCAAACGGTTGTTTAGTAAGCGTTTCAATTGCTTCTCCAATACTTGCGTCAAGACCTGGAGCTGGAGAAGTATCAATACCATGAAATATCCAGTTTTTTGATTTTGAAATACTTTCGGCAATCGTCTCAATGGGTTTTAATGTTGACTCTAGTGTGCGTTTAAGATTGTCTTTCGCATTTGTCCAGTCTGACTTTGAAAATACCTCTGTCAATATGGGAGGTGATTCAATACCAATGGCGAAGCTTCTCTTTCCTTTATGAAAGGCAGCAGGAAAGAAAGGTATTTCGGCAGGACAGTTTGCTGATGCCGTGAACCTGAAGTTCCCTTCGCCGCCTTCACTATTTTTTGACACTGCTATAGTGACCTCAGCTGCTGCTTTTATGGAATTCGGATAAACTCCGCCTGAAAATGATGAAATAGGAATACTAAAGTTGATCTTATCAGTTTCTTTTATTAATTGTATCACCCAGTCTGCTATATCTGATTTGTATTGGTTGGGAGGTAGTAATTCGCCAATGGACAGGGATATGTCTTCCCTCATGGCAATTTGGTCCATTACTTTCAAGTAGGAAATTGCTTCTTTATATGATTTGCTTCCTAAATATTCATATATGTTCTGTGTCACAATGCGTAATGTTTGAACTTCATAACCTTTTTTGGTGTACTCAGTTTTTGTCTTTTTTAGAAACGTAATTGTTTCGTTAATAGTCAACGTGTCGGATAAGTTTGATAGTGATACTCCGGCGGTAATTGTCCTGATTCTAAAATCATAACTTTGGCTATTCGCAAGAAATGCAGTTAAAAGAGTAGCAGTAAGGAGGGCGACTCTAGGCATTGTCATTTTCAATTAACTTTTTTGTCGGCTCATAGTAAAGCGCGATTGAACCAGAGCTAAATGTTTTTGTCTTTAAGAGTTTAAGGATAGTTCTATCATTTATGTTTTTAAATAATGGTAAACCGTGTCCTACTATAACCGGGTGAATACAGAATTGGTATTCATCAATTAGACTTAGCTTCGCTAGGGTTATGATTAAGCTCGGACTGCCAACTAAAATGTCTTTACCCGATTGTTGTTTGAGTTTTAAAACTTCTTCTTTAACGCCTCCCTTTGCCAACTTTACATTTTTCCATTCAACATTATTCAGCGTACGGGAAAAAACTATTTTGAGAATGTTCTGTATTATCACTGCAAATTCATCCGTTGCTTTTTCACCAGTAGGCTTTTCTACTACAGTTGGCCAATAATTTTCCATAAGTTGGTATGTTACCCTTCCATATATAATGGCGCCTGCATTACTCAATAGTTCATTGTAATGTTGATGTAATTCCTCGTCTGCAATCAACGCCGTGTGGTCGCAATAACCGTCAACTGTCATATTGATTGCTGCAATTAGTCTTCTCATACTATCTTGTCTAAATCAATTGTCAATTTTCATGTCGGCTGGTTGAAGTTTGTCAAAGCATTTCGCATAACGTTTGGCTATAACACGTATGCATTTAAATCCTTACAGCTTTGTCCTAGCTTCTGTCATAGGCCGTGTTTCTGTCAGTCCGTTGAAACAGTTCTATTCGTTTTTATCTCATAACATAGTTCAATCATGCCGTTTTTGTAGGCCGTCACGTCTTTCAAGTGCAGTGGCTGTTCTTGTCCTACGTGGTCAAAAAATAATATTCCCTCACCCAATATTATAGGCAGAACCGACACTCTTATTTCGTCCGTTAATTTTAACCGGAGGAAATCCCTGACAAGCATTGCACCACCTACAAGCCAAACATTTTTGTACGTTGGCTTTAATCTTTCGTTTACGAGTTTGTTCAAGTCACCAGAATAAAATTCAATGTTCTGTCCGTAAATCGGCAGGTTTCTGCTGGTTGCTACAATTGTCGGTTTGTCACCATAAGCCCATCCATAAGATTTTGAAAGTTCCATGGCGTGTTCGTATGTGCGAGATCCCATTACATAGCAATCTATTGTCTTCAGAAATTCTTCTGGGTCTTGTCCATTAACACCTTTCTCGTAGTTGCTTGACGTCTCAAACCATGAAACACTATTGTCTTTCTTGGCAATAATGCCGTCAAGACTTGAAACCATATGTATCGTTAATCTGAATTTGTCAGGTGTCATTTGCTGAAGGTGTTGTTCAAACATTGCCTTATATAAGGCGTGCCAGCAGACCAAAGTAATAAATTAATATAACTCTGCCGGCATGACTTATATAATTTGGTTGGGTCGTTCTACAATGCCCGCCAGTCGAACTGTTCCTTCATTGCATAATCTGCTTCTTTACATTCTCCAATGCTTTCCGCGTGCAGTAAGCTTGATAGGGAACAGAAAAAATCGGTCCGACTACCCTAGTCAACAAATTACCTGGTTCGGAATACGTTTTGATTTTAAAAATAAGATCCTGCCCGCTTTGCTCAATGGTAAAAGTAGATTCACCTTTCTCTACATGTCCCTCAATTGTCTCATAACTGAATCCCTTTCTTGCGACTTCGTCAATTATGTTATTAACCCGTACACCAAAAATGATCTTCTGAGAAAGAAACTTTGTCGGTGGTATAATCGCCTGCTGAAGTATAGTGTCCCCGATTTTAATTTTCCTTCCTTCCTGTCCCCACTGAGTTTTGAATGTCAGTATGTTGGAAGGGAATATCCTGTAATCAAAGAGAAAATCAATATTGATATCCTTTAGACTCTTGTCAAGGGAAACGTTAATCGTGGATACTTTCTCCGTCAGCTTATCTTTATCAAACCTCATTGTCGGTCTTGTAATCAAGTCCTTCAATAGTTCATCAAATCTGTCGGCTTGGTCTGATAAGTATAACTTCATTGTGCGGAGTAATTACGTCCAACGGTATGTAAATGAAGCGTGGCCGTGATCAAGGCGCATCACTGTCCCGTCGCACAAACCGTTAATTGAATGCAATTTATTAGACTAGCACGTCCCGGGCAAATGCTGCATGTATTGTGTTGTGGTACGTATTTTCACTCGGACATTGCATAAACTTCCTTGTCAGTAGCTCAGTCCATATATCTCTATTGGCTCATAAGAATCACCTTCATATCGAAGGAATCGAAACGGGTTTGTCTCCTGGCCACGCCCATTGAATAACTTTTTGCTCCGTCCAACTCGTCCGGAGGTTCATTTATTTGATTTTGGCCTTCATGTCTCCAGCAGGTCCACCTTTAAACTTCTGCTATTATCTCTGACCTTTCATTTGCTTGAAAAGATTATACAAGTCAAGTTGGACCCAGCGTTCAGCAATTTTTCCATTTTCCAATCTGTAGAATATAATCTCACTCAAATAATTTAGACGGTTACCTAGTGATTCAGTTCCCATAAAAGTACTTTTTTGTGTGCCATGCCAGACAGCTCTCACTACTACTTTATCGCCATCAGCCATTATATCGCTTATACTATACTGGAAATCAGGAAAGGCTTCAAATAATCCGCTCAAACGTCCCCTCTGATCTTCGACTGTCATCCAATGGTCAGTGCTGTCGTTCAAATCGTGACGAACAAATTTTTCTGGAAATACCTCTGCTAACAATTCGAGCTTTCTGCCATTAATAATTTCCAGAAGATAGCGCTTAATTATTTTCTTATTTTCTTCTGGAGATTGGCCTTTGACTGAGCATGTACACAAAGCGGAGATCAAGACACTAATTATCAATAGTTGAGGTTTCATGTTTGCAGAATTGATATCACTAAGGTCGCAATTTTAAAAATGACAGTATTTTTATTTCCAAAGAAGGGCACTCCCGCTATCTTGTTTACCTGCATGGGCTACAACGTTTATGTATCAACAGTGGCGTTTAAGTACATCCACCTCTTAAGCCGTTATAAATTTATTTAAAAAAATGCATACTTTCGAAAACTCCATGACAGCGTTATTAATTCCTTCCTTATTTAACCGCCATTTCATTCATCATTCATTTTTTAACGTTACGGCAGGATTGATTCTTGACGTTTTTAATGTGAAGTAACTAAGTGTTAACCACGAGATAGTTAGGAGAATTATTCCGGAACCGACAAAAATTACAGGATGAATTCCAACCTGGTAGGTGAAATTATCGAGCCATTGATCCATCATCCACCAGGCTACTGGAGTAGCAATCAGGATTGCAATCAGGATGAGTTTAGTGAAATCGTTTAGTAACAAGAAGATCAATCCGGAGGCCGAAGCGCCCAGCACTTTCCGGATACTGATTTCTTTTACCCGTTGGTTGAATACGAGCAAAGCCATAGCAAACAAACCAAAACAAGCAATTACGATGGCCAACGAGGCGAAAGAAGCGAAGACGATGCCAGTCCGTTCCTCGGCAGCATATTGATGATTCAGTCGGTCGTCCAGGAAAGTGAATTCAAATTCAAAACTGTTATCAAACTTTCTATAGACTTCTTTGATTTGAGCAAGCTTCTTATCAAAATTGGATGGATCTATTTTAATCACCAGGTGATTGTATGCCGGTGACAGAGCCAACAACAAGGGTCGCACGGGTTCGTGCAGCGATTGAAAGTGAAAATCCCTGACCACACCAATTACTCTACCTTTCAATGGCTCATTATCTTCATGGAGGAACCACTGGATTTCTTTCCCCACAACAGTTCCGGCATTGAGTTGGCGGGCTGCCGTTTCGTTTATGACAAACCGAATGTTGGAGTCGTTGCGATCTTCAACTGAAAAGAAGCGACCATCGGCCAGTTCAAGATCCAATGTATTGGCAAAACTATAGTCCACAAAAGCCTCCGAGACATCAATATTGTTTTCAGGATGCTCAACTAATGAAATGCCATTTTGATTGAACTGTCCGCCCGGAAGATTGGAACTGGCGGAGACCGACCTCACACCATCTACCCTCAGCAATTCGGTTTTTAAATCTTCCATTCTCGACCTTACGGAACGGTCTTTCACGGCAACAACCAACATTTCCTCTTTCTTAAATCCGAGATTTTTGTCGCGGATATAACTAAGCTGATCGAAAATTACAGCCATTCCCGTGATCAAGGCCATCGATATGCTGAACTGCACCACCAGCAATACTCTGCGTAAGGTAATGCCCTGAGATGACCCGATATACTTTCCTTTTAATATGGAGTGCGGGCGAATGGCCGAGAGAACCAGGGATGGATACGCACCGGCAAGAATTCCGGTGAGCAATCCAATGCCAATCAATAAAGGCAAAGATTGTAAATAGCGCATTTCATAGGATTGGCCAGTAATGGAATTGTAGAAAGGTAAGCTTACCACCACAAAAAGTACAGCCAAACTAACAGCTAGCATCGCCACCAAAACGGCTTCGCTTAAAAACTGGAGAGAAAGCTGCCTGCGAAAAGCCCCCAGTGTTTTCCGTACTCCAATTTCCTTGGCACGCTCGACCGAGTTGGCAGTCATCAAGTTCATGAAATTGATACAGGCAATGATGAGCGTAAATAAGGCGGCAGTTGCCATGATGTACACATACCCAATGTTTCCATTCGATTCCAATTCCCATCGAATATGAGACTTCAAATGAATGTCAGTCACCCGTTGCACCCTGAAACGCTCTCCACTGGCAAAGGCTTGCTCATCCGTTACAGTAAGGTACTTGCGTGCCCACGGCATCAGCTTTGCTTCAAGTGCCTTTGGGTCAGCCCCAGATTTAAGTCTTACATAATTGAAATGGCCAAAGTCGGCCCAGGTATAATAAGGATTGTCCGGGTCTCTCGATTTTTCTCGAACGTATGAACCCAGCATATCGAAATGAAAATGACTGCCCTCGGGAATATCTTTAAACACAGCCATGACTTCTACCAACACCGTGTCGGCATTAACAGCCAGATGCCTGCCAATTGGATCCTCATCCCCAAAATACTTTTTGGCTGCACTTTCCGACAATAGAATACCATTCACACTTTTCAGTGCTTTTTTCCCATCGCCCCGCACTACGGGCAATTGAAAAACATCGAAGAAGGTACTATCGACCATGAGTGCGCTGCGTTCATCAAAGCGAAGATCTTTTTCCAGGTTTCGCACGGAAAATGTTCTTCTTGTCAAGCCTGCCGCCCAGTAAGGGGACAAACTTACGGCACTTTCCACTTCAGGAAAATCAGAAACCATAGCCTGCGCCATCGGGTGCGGGGTGCGGGTTTGCGGATTGTCGCTATGCCAGGTGATTCGATACAGGTTTTGATAATCCGGGTAATATTGATCGTAGGTGAGTTCATGCTCAACATAAACCGAAATAAGAAATATACAGGCAATGCCCAGCGCAAGCCCCAACACATTGATGGCCGATTGCAGGCGATTCTTAATGATGTTGCGAAAACCAGTCTTGAAATAGTTGCTTAGCATGAAATATTTGACTTAGTTCAAGAGTCTGCTTACCAATAATCAAACCAGTTGAAAAAATGGGAGTCTGATGAACTACAACAATTAGTGGTATTAAATATGTCCGTAGTTGACCGGAGCCGTTCGCATTTGGACGGGGTTGTAGTGATCAGTGTCACCCGATTATCTACCCAAGACGAAATCAGCTCACCTACTCACTCAAAGTTTCTCAAACTTTCCAAAGTAGTCACGTCCCGATAGGTGCAGGAGATTTTTTCATTCTGATTTGTCCAATGTCACGACTATTGAATCCACACCGTGTCAAGTGATCGAAATAGTCGCAGTTATGCCGCGTTACTTTGATAGGGTTCTATTGATTCGAATTCCTTCGATTTCATCTCTTCTGCTTTCTCGATGTCGAAATCGTCTTGAAGTCCCAACCAAAACTTCGCCGAATTAACAAAATACTTTGAAAGCCGTAAAGCAGTGTCCGTTTGTTAGCAGTCTGTACCTCCCTCTTTCTCAAATATTGTTTTGATCGATTGTAACAAATATTCGCTTTAACTCGCAGATGACATTATTCCAACCAGTTCGGCGGTTTTATTCCAGCAAGGCGAATGTAAACAGTTGTCTGTCCTCGGTGATGTGTTTGATGCGCAAAAGCTTTTAGCAACCAGGAAAACCTTGTTTCTTCTAAATTTCGTTCCTTCACTTTCTCTTCCAATTTCGATTCATCAAGCTTTTTTATAGCCTCAATGGCAAAGTCATAGCTTGCATTTACATAATACAACACAGAATCCTTTGTTTGCGCGCTCGGACTTTGCTCCAATCGCCTTAGCCTTGAGAAAATTCGAGGTACTCCCGTTCCGTTAGAAACCATGGCATTATTGACCTGAGCCAGGTGCAGCATCTGTTGTCCAAAGGTTCGCATACCGTCCTGCGGTTTGAAATCATACTTATCATCCGGCATTATATCCAAGTATTTGTTTTGTCAAGATTTTGGCCAGTTCCCAATCCTTGACGAGTTGGGCTTTAACGTTGTTGCCCAGAATACCTTGCGCATTTGATATCCATCCGGATAAAAGAAATAGAGAGAATAGAATTGAATGCTTCATTTTGTTAAGGTTAACTTTTAACGTCATACGTATATCTCCTTCGGTCCTTAAGGAATTGTTTTATGTTTAATACTTTCTCAGAACTAGTATGGCTGCTAACGTCTGGTGTATGCGGCGTTGCGGGTTTTCAAAACGCCTCGCTTTCCACGTCACACGCCGTTGATTGGAAAAACCAAACTAAAAGTTTGCTACTGGCACTAAGTTCAAGGTAAGACTTACACCTTCTTTAGAAATTCCTGTCAGCGCACTATACAAGCGGCCGCGCCTGAACAAAGTGCCAGCAATCCCTTATCCGAATTTGAGTCTCTTGCGAACAAGCGCATACACAGGTCTTAGTTCTCAGTGACAACTGCACCTTCACTATTCATAAAAGGGATCGTCAATGTCCACGTCTTCTCTTTTGATTTTACCTCAATCCTGACTTCTTGCTCATTCTCCTCCAGTACCTTTGCCTTTACCTTTGGCGATTGACTTTCTGAAGGTAGAAGCAACCAGACAAGGTTGGTGGTGGCGCTGATCTCGGTTCGATAGATGCTGGCCGTATTGGGCCCAAAAATATTATACTCCGGACTATACCAACCTTGTATCTCGGGTTCCTCCTGACCCTTGACGAGTTCCAGCTTATATCTTTTTTTACTGATTGGAATAACCGCCAGGTTTCCATGGGCATTGTTTGTTTTAACGACTCGTCGGTTCCTTACCACGTTGTTCTCCGGATGCCAATGCCACAATGCATCGATTGTTCGCGGCCTGTCAGTAATGATCCTGTCGACCACAACCCAAAATTCTCCACGCACATAAAAAATTGCACGGATATGTTTTGCTACTCCTGCTATGGCCGTAAAACGGTCAAATGAACCGGAAGCGTAATCCATATCACTGGATATTTTAAAGTCGTTTTTGCCTAACGGTTCCAGCGCATGGGTTGGCCCGGCCTCTTGACCTTTATGGTCTATCAAAAGCGCATTATGCCCGGCTGTGCTCCTGGCAAAAGGCCGAAATTTCTCAGCAACTACACCTGTATAGGCAAACCGGCCGGCGTCAACTAGCAAATCCCTGTCATATGCAGCCACGGAGATATGTAACTTGTCATTGTGCTGATGGCCGCTGCCCCATGGTCCCATATCAAAAAAGGACCAATGCGCCTGAGTATCAAATCCACTCCTTGAAACAAAATGCCCTGCCCAAGGATAAAAATAGGATGGACCATCGGAAGGTTTTTTTCCCGACTTCCCATTCGTGGCGATGTATTCCCATTCAGGTCGATCGAACTTTTTAGCACCCTGAAGAATATGATCACGGTCGCTCCCTCTGTCACCATCATTGTTTAATATCCGATAGCCCGAGGGGCGAACCACATGGGCAATATAACTATACATTTTTTCAAGCGTCTGGTTATAATATTCAGGGAGTGATTGCCCGGCCAGATCACAGATTTCCTTGAAGAGTTCAAAATTTGACAAGGCAACATTGTGATAGTGCGATGTAAGTTCAGTTTGCACGCCGTCCGGATACACCTGCTCTTTCATGCTTGCCGTCATCGTATCGATTGAATATGCCATCCATGCTTCAGCATCTTTGTATTCAGGGAAATAGGCCGCTATTGTTGCCAGCGCGGAGATTTCCATTGTCAACCAATTATTTCCACTGTGAAAATTCCGGTTGTAGTGGGCATGATATGGCAAACTACTCAACATGAATAATTGAGTAGACGGAGCGATATATTGATCGTTGATTAGGCCATAAAAAATGCGGGACCACACTTTCGCCCGGGCCGCCACCTCCAACCCCCTCCATATTGATTCCGAACCTTTGGCTTCCGGATATGGCATACTCTTGATGATAAAATCCCTTAAGAACAAGTCAATGTATTCTGCATACTTAGGATTCCCGGTCTCCAAATAGGTTGAAAATACTTTGGAAAGCTGACTGTGACGATTAGAAAGCCAGGCCCATTCGCGGTCATTGTTCGGTCCTTTATAATACCAATCCCGATGACCATCAGCACCGTATGCAACTTTTCCCCTCACGTTCTGAATAATAAAAACATTATTCAAAATGGTATCGGCATCTGCGTCGGTTTTTGTTGTTCTTAGCGGCGCCTCTCTTCTTAAATCTTGCGCGTTATCACCATTCTTATAGTACTCCAGCAAATATTTACAAGCTTCCACGATGTGCCCGCTGTCGTTGGCGGTTTTCACCTTTTCCAGGCCCTGATGGTCAAGATCGAATTGATTAAGCATGCCTTTCACCACCTCCGGATAATACTCACATACTTGCTCCACGGAGATGACCTCCCTCCAGTTCTTTTGTGCCAGCGTATTTAAATGGATAGAACATAAAATACACGCCACGAAAAAAGACCTTTTGATTATCATTGCCGTTGTATTTTTAAGATCAATGTTGGATATACCAGACCTAATTTAAGTAAACCTTACGGCTTTAATTTCAGGATCTGGCCTTATATTTTGGAGGTTACTTTGGTACATATTCATCCGACTTTCAGCCAAATGATTCTTAATACTGGCATATTATCCGGGCCGATGCCCACCATCAAATAGCCCATGCCTACCGTCGTGCCCGGACTGGTTCGCTGCCGCGATTTTTATTAGATTCCCTGCACATCCGTACTTGTAAGCTGAATGCCTGCTCACATCGCACAATAAATTGCTAAAGTATGAACTCATCAATCAAAATCCCCTTCCTGTTTATTGTCACAGCATTACTAATACTTTCTGTCAATTCAAATGCTGATGATTTCAAGATCGTGAAAGAACGGGTGGTTAGTGAACTCAAGAAAACAAGTGTTGATGACAGTCAGGTAGAGTCCATACTGTCTCGGATGAAACCGGATGGGAGTTATCCTGACATCTTTTATGAGGACCTTAGCAGAACAGCGGGTTTCCCCCATCGAAGGCACACCTCGGATCTGGTATATTTGGCCAAGGCTTACAAAAGCAAAACCTCACGATTTTATCGCAGTCGAAAACTAAAAGAACAGATAATTACTTCTCTGAAATACTGGGTTGACCATGATTTTTTCGGAGATAACTGGCACGATAATCAAATATCCACACCCACCAATCTCGTGAACTTCATGCTGATAATAGGGAATGTACTGCCGCAAGACCTTATTCAACGGGCTCAACCCATTATCGGCAGGGCCAACATGAATGCATCAGGGGCCAGGCCCAGCGGCGACAGGATTGTCATCGCAGGAATTTTGGCGAAGAATCTACTTTTTATTGGCGATGAGGCGGGATTTGACAAGATCATTAAACTAATCGAGGGTGAAGTAAAATTCAGTACCGGAAAGAGAGGAATGCAGCATGACTACAGCTTTCATCACCGGGAAGACAGGGTAAATAATACCACGTCCTATGGGTATGGTAAATACGCAAATACTTATGGTGAATGGTCTTACTATGTGGCTGACACAAAATATGCCTTCTCCACGGAGAAGATCAACCAACTGGTGGACTATTACCTGGATGGCGTTTATAAGCAGATGGTATACGGCATATACATCGATGTTAGCGTAAAAAATCGGGATATCACGCAGAAAGCCAATTTTACACCGGCAGGCCTGGATGAAATTGAAAGGCTGTTACGCAGTACCGACTACCGAAAAGACGAGCTCGAAGAAATTATCCAACTACGAAAAGTAGAAGCAAGGCCATCACGGTCTTTCGCTAAATTCTTTTGGCAGACGGAACATTTTGTATTTCAAAGACCTGGCTTTTACACTACGGTAAGAATGTTTTCCACGCGGAACAGGAACATGGAAGAGCCCTACAATGGACCGGGGAAACCTACGCACCACCGCGCTGACGGAACAAACTATCTGATGCTCAACGGCGACGAGTACCATAATATCTGGCCGGTATACGATTGGCAGAAAATATCCGGAACCACGATCATGCAAAAGCCCAAACTTCACGGACCCGAAAATATTCAACTGGACGGTTTTACAGACTTTGTCGGTGCTGTAACGGATGGCTTATACGGCGCGGTGGCATTTGATTTTATCAGCCCTCATGATTTGGTCAAGGCTAGAAAATCATGGTTCTTTTTTGATGAAGAATACGTTTGCCTCGGCACAGACATCCATTCAAGGCCTGACCTTCCTGTTGCCACTACCGTGAATCAGGCTCTTTTGAGAAGCGATGTTACGATCATGGAGGATGGGGAAGTAAGTAAGCTGCCCCGGGGTAGTCGTGAACTAAGCCAGGTGAAGTTCGTGCACCAGGATAAAGTCGGATACATTTTTCCAAGTCCCACAACGGTTCAGTTGTCGAATCAGGAAGAGAAAGGTCGCTGGTCTGATATTACCGACCAAAAAAACATTTCCACTGAAGTGGTCAGTATGGACGTATTTAAATTATGGTTTGATCATGGCAAAAGCCCGGATAGCGCATCGTATCAATACATTGTCGTGCCCGGCGTAAGTGAACAGGAATTAATGGAGACCAGCGGTAATAATCGGGGCATCAATATCATTGCAAACACCTCCGAAGTACAGGCTGTCAGCCATAATAAACTTGGTATCGCTCTGATCACTTTTTATAAGGCAGCTGAAGTGAAAGTCTCTGATTACTTAACGGTACGGATGGACGGCCCGGGAATGGCGATGCTTAAAATCCGCGATGACAAAGTCTATGAATTGACCGTCTCTGATCCGACGAGAAAATTGAGCAGAGTAATGGTGACTTTGTCAGGCAAGTACAAAGTTGACGGTGATCATCATATTTCGCTCGCAGATACTAACGGGGGGAGCACGTTAATAATCCTGGCTTTGCCAACGGGTGTCTATGCCGGAAAGAGTATTTCGGTTGATCTTAATTGAATGCTTGCTTTGGTTAAACACCAAATAACGGCATAAAATCAGCACGAAGCGATCCTGTGGCTATTAACAAACAGTGGGTGTCCTTAATTTAAACCTAAGCTTCCTCCTGCAGATATCAATACCGTTAGACAAATGAAACTGTAGATTCAAATCAATCCCCATAATTACCAAAAAAAACTTACGGCTACCGACTTGGCCGTCACTGTCCACGGATAAGAGCGAAGGGCCTACAACGCTTGGCTATGAAACGTATGCGCCTACCGACAACCTATTTTTACTAAGGATTT
>JAICGJ010000128.1 GCA_025923195.1 Chryseolinea sp. | reverse complement strand
CGATAAAAGATTCAACGTCCTTTAACTTATACTTATGGTGATCGTTGAATTTAAAATGTCTGACGAGCGTATAATTTTGCCTGACGTAAGCTTCCAAGGGTTCCGCATTTGCAATTCCGGAAATAAGGACAACGCGTCGCGGAGGTGCAGTTGGAGAAGTCGAGAATGGTACCGGTTGTCCGTATCGTATGGAAGTAAAAAAGACCGGCTTCTCTGCATACGTGCGGATACTCTTTTCTATTCTTAACATTTCGTCAGCTGATATTTCGGCAGGGCATTTCGTAACAACAATTACATCGGCCCTTGCTGCATTCCAACGGCTTTCCCGTAGTCGTCCCGAAGGAAGCAGGAAGTCCGTATAAAACGGCTTATTGTAATCCGTCAGCAATAACGAAAAATTAGGCGTTACTTGGCGATGTTGAAATGCATCATCTAACAAAACCACATTGACCTCTGGCCGCTCCTGCAAAATCAATGGAATAGCCAGTGCCCGCTCTTCGCCTACCGCAACCGTGATATTCCCAGCGAAATTATTATAAAACTGGTAGGGCTCGTCTCCCACAGTTTCGGCATTGTCAGAATCACCAACTATTCTGAATCCCTTGGTCGTTCTTCCATAGCCCCTGCTCAGTGTTGCTACCCGAAATCGAGTCAGCAATAACCTGATGAGGTATTCGACCATAGGCGTTTTACCAGAACCTCCTACCGCCAGGTTACCCACGCTGATGACCGGAAGATCAAATTTTACCGATGGTCTAAGTCCCTGATCATATAACCGGTTCCTTATTTGTGTTACCAAATAATACAGCCACGAAAAAGGAAGCAGTAAAATCCGCAGTAAAATCATCGTAAACCTTTAATCCTTAGTTTTCAAGCTCTAACTTGTCGCTGAAAAATTTCGAAGGATTCATGGACGCAAGTATAAAGATAAAAGATGTAACACGTTACCTTGAAGAATGGGCTCCGCTTAGTTATCAGGAATCGTATGACAATTCCGGGCTTCTAACTGGTGATCCTTCCGAAGAGGTAAGGGGTATACTTGTTACGCTTGACTGTACTGAGGAAGTTGTTGAAGAAGCCATGCAGTCTGGCTGCAATCTTATAGTGGCACACCATCCCATTCTTTTCAAGGGATTAAGAAAACTGACCGGCACCGGCTATGTGGAACGCACCATTATTAAAGCTGTTAAGCATGACATTTGCATTTATGCCATTCATACCAATCTCGATAATGTTCACACCGGGGTAAATCAAAAAATCTGCGAAAAAATTGGGTTAAAGAATCTGAAGGTATTGGCTCCCAAATTAGATACGCTTAACAAACTGGTTACCTTCATCCCAAGGGAGAACGCAAACGAGGTTACGTCCGCCCTTTATGAAGCGGGTGCTGGTCAGGTTGGCGATTACAAGAATTGTAGCTTTCAACTTCAAGGTATTGGGACCTTCTTGCCGACGGATTCAACAAACCCGCATATCGGCCGGCGAAACGAACAAACCAACGTTGAAGAAGCAAGAGTTGAAATGATCTTTCCGGCACATCTAAAGCGGCAAATCCTTGACTCCCTAAAGAAAGCCCACCCATACGAAGAGGTGGCCTACTATATTTTCCCGTTGTTGAATGAAAATCAGCACGTTGGATCAGGTATGATCGGGGACCTAGAGACCTCGCAGGAACCTTTGAAGTTCCTTCAAAGTTTAAAGAATAAGATGAATTTAGATATCATCCGGCACACTGCTCTGCTCCCTAAAAATATTCAAAAAATTGCAGTTTGCGGCGGAGCAGGAAGTTTCTTACTCCCAAACGCAATCCAGGCAGAGGCAGATCTGTTTATTACAGCCGACGTAAAATATCACCAATTCTTTGATGCTGATAAAAAGCTAGTTATAGCCGATATCGGGCACTACGAAAGCGAGGTTTTTACCAAAGAACTATTAATGGATGTTTTAATGAAAAAATTTCATACTTTTGCGATCATTTTTTCAAAAACCAGAACAAATCCAATAAGCTATATATAACGAATGGAAAATCAATCAGTTGCACAGAAGCTCGAAGCGCTAGTAAAACTACAGTTCATTGACACCAAGTTAGACGAACTTAAGAAGCTGAGAGGGGATCTTCCGGATGAGGTTCAGGATCTTGAAGATGAAATAGAGGGATACAAAACAAGGCAGGCACGATTTGAAAGCGACCAGAAAGAAATAGAAGAAGGAATAAAAAAGCACAAGGAAGGCATAAAAGAGGCGGAAAAATTAATCAAGAAGTATACTGAACAGCAAAAGAACGTCAGAAACAACCGCGAATTTGACGCCATCACCAAAGAAATTGAACTCCAGGAACTCGAAATTCAGATCTGCGAGAAGAAAATAAAAGAAGGAAAAGAGAGCATTGGAGAAAAGAAGGAAGAAATAGACAAGATCAATATTCAGATTAAAGAAAGAGGAGACCACCTCGACTTAAAGAAGAAAGAACTCGACGGCATTCTCGCCGAAAGCCACGAAGAGGAAAAAAGGCTGTTAGCAGAACGTGACAAGGCCACCAAAAAAATCGAAGATAAGCTACTCAAATACTACGAACGGTTACGCAAGAGTCTAACGAATGGGTTAGCTGTAGTTCGGGTAGTACGGGGTGCTGCAGAAGGCTGTAATATTGTAATACCGCCTCAGAAAATTGCTGAGATCAGGGAGAAAAAGAAAATAGTCATCGACGAGCATTCTGGTCGTATATTAGCTGACGTTGATATGGATTCACTCGATGAAGGTGATAAACCAAAGACCGCTAAAGTTGCTACCGCTGCTCCAAGCAGAAGAAAGAAAGTTGAATAGGATTGAATTTGCCCGCTATAGACAAAAGGCAGCCATTGTGGTTTGCCTTTTTTTATGCTCGTCTTTTTTAGACGATGTTCTTGCTGCCGGTGTGCATTCCGGGGTCCAATGGTCCTTTGATGCGCAAACTCAAAAAGCGTATGAGTTGGTGCTGAATTTGGAATTGGACGCAGCACATCACATGATACCGGAGCCGGGAACACCACATCAACACTATGTCGTTGGGCTCGCCGAAGCCCTTGAGCTGCTTATCACGGAAGATGGAGAGAAGTTCGTTGAGTTTGAGGATCGATTCAACGAGCGACTCGAGCTCAACACAAGGAAAAATATTCCCGACGACCTTTTCTTGCAGGCAGAAATTAGAATGCAATGGGCGTTTGTCTATATTAAATTTGGACACGAATTCGACGCGGCGTTAAATCTCAGGCAGGCATACTTAACGATCCAATTCATTAAAGAAAAGTTTCCAGAATTCGAAGCGGTAAATAAAACCTCGGGATTGCTGGAAGTAGTGATTGGGTCAGTTCCCCAAAAATATAATTGGGTACTAAACCTTCTAAATATGGAAGGATCCGCGCAAACGGGAATAAACGAACTGGAAATCATATGTAACTCTACGAGTCCATTTTCCTTGGAGGCGAATCTTCTTCTGGCATTGATAAAAGGATTCTTATTACAACAGCTCGACCAAGGATTGCGTGATATTAATAAGGTAATTTCTTTGGACCCTAACAACAGGCTAGCGTTGTTTCTGGCAGCCGAGCTCTACAAAAAGAATGCACAAAGCGAAGAAGCGTTATTGATGTTGGACAGCTTGGAAAGAAAAACAAATGGAATTCCATTGCACCTCGCAGCCTACTTACGGGGAGAGTTGTCTTTGTACAAAGGTGACTATGTCAACGCAATCTATGCCTATCGCTCATTCATCGGCAATTATCATGGTATAAATGGTATTAAGGACGCACATTATAAGATTGGCCTGTGCTATTGGTTAAAAGGGAATGAAAACGATGCTTATACTGCCTTTAAGGTTTCAAAATCCATGGGTAAGGAGGCCTCTGAAGCCGACAAACACGCGGCACGAAGCCTTGCTGAGGACGAACTTCCTCATGTGGCACTAACCAAAGCAAGGTATGCGACAGACGGAGGGTATTACGGAAAAGCAAAAGCGTTATTGGATTCCTTGCAGCCGCCCGACTTACCAACCAAGCGCGATCAGGTGGAATTTCATTATCGCAAGGCACGGCTTTATCACAAGACTCACGACCTGGGATCGGCCAAGAGATCCTATCAGCAAACAATTGATCTGGCAGGCACCCAGCCCTGGTACTACGCTCCAAATGCTTGCCTGCAGTTGGGCTATATCTATTGGGCTGAGGGCGACGGCCCGTTAGCAAAGGACTATTTCAATAGAGCGCTCTCTTACAATAAGCACGAATACAAAAACAGTATCGATAGCAAAGCAAAGTCTGCAATTGCTCAGATCAGACGCAAGTGAGATATGTCGTTGTGGAGTTTGATTGTGAATGTCTTACCATCGTAATGGAGAAGATAGAGGCAAAGATTCTCATGCTCAAACATATCCATTGATTTAAGGGGGTAATTTAGGAGAATGCAAAGCAAGATTCGGATAGCTCTACCGTGCATACAAATCAAAACAGTTCTTTCATTTGTATTGCGCATGATATGATCTACAGCAGGTTTCATCCTTATCACCACATCGTCTGGACTCTCACCGCTCTCAATGCGGAGCGATGTATTGCCCAACTGCCATTGCCTCAGCATATAGTGATAGTATTGATCTTCCTCTGGCGTAATTTTAAAACCTTCTTTTGTTCCCCAACTGATTTCGTTCAACCCTGCCAACGCTTCGCTGGGGATCCCCAAGTCCAAAAAATCCTTGACCGTTTCCTTAGTCCTTTTAAGGGTGGAGGTGTAGATCTTATCAAATTGAACGTGCTTGTAATACTCAAAAAAAGCTTTCGCCTGCGCCTGGCCGCGTTGATTCAAGCTGCTATCCACGCCGCTGCCCTGAACAATGTTCTGGAGGTTGAAATCGGTTTGCCCGTGGCGGACGATGTAGATTTTTTTGCTGTTCAATTTTCGATAATTTTGGGCGCAAAAATAAGGAATTAGTCAGCAGCCATAAGAAGTACACGTAAATAGTTTCATGAGAATTTTCAAAACGACTGCCACACTAGAGTCACTTAATCAGTGGACAAAAAATACGCTCGCGGGATATTTAGGTATGGAGTTCACCGCGATTGGCGATAATTTCTTGGAGGCACGAATGCCAGTTGATGACAGAACCCGGCAGCCGCTTGGCCTTCTTCACGGAGGTGCATCGGTGGCATTGGCTGAGACACTCGGCAGTGTGGCCGCCACCTTATGCGTTGACGAAAACCGTTTTTGTGTGGGCCTCGAGATCAACGCCAATCACATTAAGGGAATTCGGGACGGGTTTGTAACCGGCAGAACTGTCCCGGTACATATCGGAAAGCAGACACAAGTCTGGGAAATACGTATTACAAACGATTTAAATGAATTGATTTGTATAAGCCGAATCACTATGGCGATACTGGAAAAAAAGAAATAGCAAGAGTATGGCTTCATCGACTTCGGTTTCAAATTCTTTGCTTACTGAAACTGATTATTACTCGCTGCTAATCGACCACGCAATAGAGAATAAATTTTCCATCGCACTATGGCGGCTACCCAACGATCCCGTCATACGCGTATTGATATCGCGCAAGCCTAAACTTCTGAAATTTACGGCAGCATTAGAAGATCTTCCTCCGGGATTTATCTTTGCTCCATTTGAAGCCTCTGCCGATCGTATTTTCCTAGAGGCTGATTTGACCTTCTCGTTTTCAGAAGGCCGCTTGAATGAACCCTTAACTCCTATCGAAGCATCCTCGAATATCTGGCTTGACGAGATGAAAGGTTATCAACAAAATAAGTCAGAACGCCCAAAGATCTACGTCAGACAAGCGAATCCGATAAGCACAACGCCAAAGGATTTTTTTCTCGACCTGGTAACCGATGCAGTCAGCGAAATTGAAAAAGGGGTCTTTGAGAAGGTTGTTCTCTCCAGGACCAAGGTTATTCAGCCGAATACGAACCTGGATTGCAGTCTGGCGTTTAAAAGACTGTGCCGGCTTTACAACAATGCGCTAATTTCATTTATTTCTATTCCCGAAGGGGGAAGCTGGCTTGGAGCATCACCTGAATTACTTGTCTCTGTTGAGGGAAAGCGTATCTTCAGAACTACGGCACTCGCGGGCACACAAGCATATAGTGAAGGCGTTAGCCTTAAAGCAGTTGCCTGGACCCAAAAAGACATCGAAGAACAAGCTCTCGTTGAGAGATACATCATCAGCTGCTTCAAGAAGATCCGTCTGCGCGAATATGAAGAACACGGTCCAAGAACTGTCGTGGCGGGTAACCTCATTCATCTGAAGTCTGATTTCACAGTCGATATGCAGGCTACCAATTTTCCACAACTGGGATCAGTCATGCTACAGCTGCTCCATCCTACCTCAGCAGTATGCGGAGTTCCGCTGGACACATCACTTGAGTTCATTCACAAACGGGAAGGCTATGACCGGCAGTTCTATGCAGGATATCTCGGCCCGGTAAATTTTCAAGATCGGATTGATATTTTCGTAAACCTGCGTTGCCTGCAACTTTTGCAAGAGAACTTGATTCTCTATTCCGGAGCTGGCATAACACAGGATTCCGTTCCGGAGAAAGAATGGGAGGAAACGGAACTGAAGTTAAATACCTTGCTTAACGTAATCGAATAAATTTATGAAAGCCTTGCAATGAGCTCGCGATTTCAGTCCATATATGACATTGCTTTATTGTGCGCAAGGAAAGGACTTACACAGGCGGTCCTTTGCCCAGGCTCGCGCTGCGCTCCATTGACATTGGCATTTACAAGGCACCCTGATATTGAATGCAGAACCATCAGCGATGAGCGGAGCGCTGCATTCATTGCCCTCGGTATTAGCCAGCAACTTAGACAGCCTGCAATTTTGCTTTGTACCTCCGGCACCGCAGCGTATAATTTTTCGCCTAGTGTCGCAGAGGCATTTTTCAGCAAGACCCCGCTGATCATCTTCACGGCCGATCGTCCGACAGAGTGGGTAAATCAGCAAGATGGACAGACCATCTATCAAGGCGAAGTCTTTGGAAAACATGTAAAAAAGTCATATCATCTTCCGCAGGAATATGACCATCCGGACAACCAATGGGCTATAAACAGAATGGTCAACGAAGCAATTAACATTTCGAGACAGGAACCCCGGGGACCTGTGCACATAAACGTACCCTTTCGTGAACCCCTGTACCCTGCCTCAAATGGAGAAATTAGTTTCAGCAATTCAATCAGGGTCGTCGAAGAAGTCCCGTCATCTTGTACCTTAAATTCCCTGCAAACCCGTGCATTGAAGGATGCCTGGCCCTCCTATCACAACGTACTACTAGTGGCGGGCCAATTGGAGGTGGATCAAACACTTATTCAATCTCTTAAAGACTTTACAAACGCGTATAACGTTCCGATCGTTGCCGACATCATCTCTAACCTTCATTCTCTTGAGAAGGTTGTAAATCACGCAGACCTTTTTCTGGGTCAGTGCCCTGAAGAGGTGCTACAGACCTTGAAACCAGATCTTCTCATTACCATCGGTCAGTCAACGATCTCCAAGAATCTAAAACTCTTTTTAAGGAAATATTTTCCTTTAGCGCATTGGCATGTACAGGCTGCCGGCGACGTTCCCGATACGTTCCAGCATATGACGAAAGTGATCCGTTCCACCCCCCATTCATTTTTGACATTTCTAAGCTCAATTCCCAATCAGCAGGCCTTCGAAAACCAAAGGCAAAATAACTATAACAAATTGTGGGAGGTCGAAGAACGCAGGGCCCTGCGGACGTTGGCGGAACACCTAAGTTCTAATGATTTTGGCGAACTTCAATTAGTTCATGCGATCATTGAAAATCTGCCTCCGGATACGAATCTCCACCTGGCCAATAGCATGAGCGTTCGATACGCAAATTACATTGGACTAAAGACCGCTCAGCACTCTATCAGCGTGTTCGCCAACCGTGGCACCAGTGGTATCGATGGATGTACGAGCACCACCGTGGGCCACAGTTTATTGAGCAATAATTTGAATGTTCTCATTACCGGTGACATGGCCTTCTTCTACGACAGAAATGCATTCTGGCATAATTATCCGATTCCAAATCTGCGCGTCCTGTTATTAAATAATCATGGAGGAATCATATTCAAAATGATCGATGGACCCGGTGAAACGCCTGAGGCAGATGAGTTCTTTATAACAAAACAACCGCTCAATGCCAGAAGCCTGTGTCAGGAATTTGGAATAGATTACCTGTTGTTGGACCACAAGCGAAAACTGAAAAATCTGATCCGCGATTTTTTTGAGGTGGATGGCAAAGCTAAAGTCGTGGAGTTTGAAAGTGACCTTTCAAGGAATAAAATATTGTTTGACAATCTCAAACTGAAAATTAGAAAAAGTTATGAATTATAAATACCCTTGGATGCCTGTGAAGGAATATAAAGAAATTGTTTTCCATAAATTTGAAGGCATCGCCCGAATCAGTATTAATCGCCCCCATGTCCATAATGCGTTTACTCCATTGACGATCAACGAAATGATCGAGGCAATGAACTTGTGCCGGGAGGATAAGGAGGTAGGCGTCATAATCATCACCGGTGAGGGCGGAAATGCATTTTGCAGTGGCGGAGACCAAAGCGTGAGAGGCCACGGAGGTTATATTGGCGCCGACACAACGCCACGCCTAAACGTTCTCGACCTACAAAAAATTATCCGGTCAATTCCCAAGCCGGTCATTGCGGCCGTTGCAGGCTGGGCAATTGGAGGAGGACATGTCCTTCACGTTGTCTGCGACCTCACTATTGCGGCGGAAAATGCCCGGTTCGGTCAAACCGGCCCGAAGGTTGGCAGTTTTGACGGCGGCTTCGGAGCATCTTATCTCGCCAGGATAGTTGGCCAAAAGAAGGCGCGTGAAATCTGGTACCTCTGTGATCAATACGACGCGAAGGAAGCTTTAGAAATGGGCCTCGTAAATAAAGTAGTACCCATCGACATGCTGGAAGAGACATGTGTCCAGTGGGCCAGGAAAATACTGACGAAAAGTCCGCTAGCATTGCGAATGCTCAAAAGTTCATTCAATGCTGAATTGGATGGTCAGGCTGGGATACAAGAACTTGCAGGCAACGCTACGTTGCTCTACTATCTCAGCGACGAAGCAAAGGAAGGCAAGAACGCATTCCTCGAAAAGCGCGAGCCAGACTGGTCGAAATATCCAAAATTTCCGTGACGCTTCTGGTTAGTTATTAGTTAATAGTTATCCGTTATTAGTTAATCGTAAGCGCGGGAGTGCGTTCAAATCCAACCCGCAAGCTCGAAAGGCCGATAACCATCACTATTAACTATTAACCATTAAAAATGACTACTCCTGAGATGACCTACTCATTCCGCACGATACTGATTAATGGACGAGAAGTAGAGATCAGCGACATATTGCAAGAGAAGGCTATTCCCCAATCATCATTCGAAGTTTCACTTTTTGCCTTTATCCAAAAGTGGCATGGCCCCAGCGATTCATTTGTACAGCACACGAGCGGCTCAACGGGACCACCAAGACCAATTGTAATCACACGACAACAAATGACGGCCAGCGCCAGGTTAACGCAAGCAGCTCTCGGGTTGCGCGCGGGCGAGACAGCTCTCGTTTGTCTGGATCCCGAATTTATTGCAGGTAAAATGATGATTGTCAGAAGCTTTATCGCAGACATGAGAATAGTTGCTGTAACTCCTACTGCTAACCCTTTGAAGGAACGTCACTTGCTCAATTTGCCTATCGATTTTACTGCCTTGGTCCCGCTGCAGCTGAGCGAGATATTACTGTCAGGTCAACGGGGTGTCCTAGATGAAGTGAGGAATGTTATTGTTGGCGGAGCCGCACCAAGCGAGGATTTAAAAGAATCGGTCTTAAAACTAAGAGCGAATGTTTTCGCAACCTATGGCATGACAGAAACCGTTTCCCATATAGCCCTGCAACCCCTCAATGGGAGGGCGGCATCAGAATATTATGCTGCGCTACCTGGAATAAAAATCAGTTGTGACAGCAAAGGCTGTCTTGAAATAATGGCCCCATACCTAAGCGAAAAAATAATCACCCGCGATGTTGTCGAAATTCGTAACGATGTGCAGTTCAAGTGGATAGGAAGACTTGATAATGTAATTAACAGCGGTGGGATAAAAATTGCCCCAGAAATAATTGAGGCAAAACTATCAAAATTGTTCACCCAATTAAAGATTGAAAACAGATTTCTTATTTCCAGCAGGCCAGATCCAGCGCTGGGCAACAGGCTCATTCTCCTGGTCGAGGGAACTTTAACGATGCCTGCGGAGCAAATTAAATCCCATTTCAAGGAAGTCCTGCACGCGTATGAAATCCCAAAGGAAATTTATGACAATATCCCTTTCGTGTTAACAAAAAATGGAAAGATAAACCGCTTCGAGACTGCACGAAAAATTGGGACTTCATAAATTTTCAGGCTTTAATTGGGACAGCACAAGGAAAAACTTATCTTGTAATGCTAAAATTCGACCCCGCATTAGGGTACTTCATCGCTAATTGTTATCCATTACAGAATTGTTTGCCGTATTTGGTTACATCGGTATCATTTTTTTTATATAGATTTGATTGTCTCGGAGTTGGTTTTAAGATCCCGCCTCATCTGCTCAGGTCTTAAAACGTCATTATTTTTTTATAAATTAAAGTCATGAGAAAGGTTTTGCTCATTGAGGATGACGCGTTGTTGTGTTGGCTCTTAGAAAAAATTCTTAAGAATCAATATGAGGTTGTCATCATGAATGACGGTATGGAGGCCTGGTCATGGCTAAAGGAAGGTAATGTACCTGACTTGATCGTTTCTGACCTCAAGATGCCTGGACTAGGCGGCATTCAGTTGCTCGAAAATATCAACGCCAGCGAAGCGCACAAAAATATCCCCCTAATTATACACTCGGGCTACGAAGATGCCATAAAACGCAAGCAATGCCTTGATTTGGGGGCGTTTGCTTACTTGGTGAAGCCCTTTGAACCGGAGTTCCTGGTAGCCGAGGTTGAGCGCGCACTAAAATTCGGGAACGAACGAATTCTTGTTAAGTAATAACACCTAAAAAATATTCTTATTTAGGGCTTAATCTCCGTTTCGCGGGTCAGTCTGTTTGTAAATTCCAAGTACCCCTCGACATCCTTTAGCTCAACTCCGACCAATTCCTCGAGCGCCAGCCTCTCCTGATTAAAAAGTGACTGTGCCTGAATAATTTCCTCCTCCTGAAGTGCGTAGGCTTGGATAGTGCCGCGGTAAAACTCAAGCGTTATTTTTCCTTCTTTAAATTTTTTTTCAGCGTCCTGAAACATTAATAGGTAATCCTCCTTGATCCTTTCGCGAAGTTTGATAACCTTAAACCGCTCGCGAAGTTTTTCCACAGCCTGCAATACATCTCTTCGTACTGATAACTTCTTGGCATTCACTTCAAACTCGTTGATAAGAACTTGATCTCTGGTTGCCTTAGCATTTAGCGGTGTGTGAACGAATGTACCCACCGGCAATTTTACACCAAGGTTGTATTTGGGATAAAAAGCGCGGCCCCATTGATCCCCCTCCGTGTTGCCGGTGAATTCATTGACGTTTGCCTGTACAAAAAAATGATCAAGCCAGGCCCAGCTCGCCTTGGTTTTAAGCGCCTGAGCCATTTCCACTTTCTGGACGGCGACCTTATTCGTCGGATGATTTTTCCAGGCAAGCTGCACCAGGCGTTCCTCAAACGAAATGGATGGAACCTGATCAGGTACTATAATCTTGTTATAGTCAACACTCTGCGCAATTGAACACATGGGAAGTAAGGCAAATAGATAAAGCGCTATTCTTTTCATAAAAGGATTATTATAGTTATGGAATTCTTAATGCTAATCGCAAATTAGAGGATATTTGCCGAATTCAAATACAAATGCGGTTTGCAGATGAGTCGAAAATAGGATAACCTGACCTGCAAAAAGAGGGGGAAATCAAATCACAAGAAACAATGGAGAAAACTTCCTGAATGAGCCGTTAATAGCTGAGATGCTTAAACTTCACTTTGTTCAGTATAGTGCCCATCAGCTTGCCGTTGATGGATTTGAAATACTTAACGGACTCCCTATCATGATGATTGACCGATGTGTCTGCTGCGAAAACAGGTATGACTTTGTCGGCATAGTCAATTAACTCCTTGGAGTCAGAATAATTATTCAATGCCGGGCCTTCCATTAAAACGCAATCATAACGTTCAGACAAGCTTCTGATCATTTCATGAAAATCACGACCGGCCATGATCTCAGACGGAGAATCATTTGCACCTACATTACCAATAATGTCAACACCAGGAAATTTTGTTCTGTTGATCAGATTTCGAGCTAAATCACGTTGGCCTGTACTCGTTCTTGTGGGTAAATTGTTTGCTGGTTCATCCAATTCATCTTCATGCGTATTATTCCGTTCCTCCAGCATCAAATCATCATCGTCCTCCTCGTCAATAATGCCTTTCTTCAAGAGCTTGCGACTGTCCATTCTGGGTAACAAAGCCTTAGTGAGCGAGTTATGCCTGAAGTTGGTATCAATGATCAGAACCTTTGAATGTACCAGGCTCAGCGCATACGATAAGCTTACAATAAGAAATGACTTCCCTGTCTTGACCTTTGTGCTGGTAATTAGAAAAACCTTTCCGTTTGAACTTTGTACTTCATAGCGCAATTTCCGCAAGAAATGCGAAAACATTTCGTACTCCTTGTTTGAGCTTCTGTCGTTGAAGACCTCACGCAGATTAAAATCCTTTTCTTTCAAGAGGTTAACGGACCCAATAGCCGGCAGTCCGGTAAGTTTTTCAAGACGAGGCGCCACGCGGATTGAACTGTCCATGAATTCAAATGCGAGAACGCCCACCAGTGCCAATAGGAATCCACCAGCGCCAGACAAGCCCATGATCAGTGACGCCTGCGAAGATTCGGGTTCATAACTCGGCTGGCCTTCCAATATTTGGCGGATAGAACTACCGATAACGAGCGACTTGTTCTTGGCTGCGTTATACTTGTCCTGTGCATCCATGTATGCCTCTGTTGCCAGTTGCACTTCCCTGTCAAGATCCGTCGTGCTGATTTGCTTTGAAGCTGATCCAGCAACATCGGCCCGCAGTCTTCTCAAAGATTGATCAATCGAAGAAAGGTTCGTTTTGGCGATCTGCAGATCCATTCTCAAATTATCACGCTCTTTTTCGAGTTGTCTGAATTCCTCTTGTGCTTTCTCATTGGCGCTCAATGCGTCTAGCCTACTCGTTTCCAGTTGCAATTCATCGCGAAGCTGCGACAACCTTCCCTTGGAGGCTTCGTTGTTGGACGACATCAATTCATTGATCTTACGCTGGATCTCGATTATCCTTTGGTTAACCAATATAGTTTCCTGCTGATTTGCTTTGCCCAGGCTTTTGGATTTCACCTCCATGGTGTTTTCAATTTTACGAATGGAGAACTCCAGCCGGTTTATGGTGTTGGCTTCCCGGTCCCTGTTCAGCTCATAATCTGTAATTAATGCTATTTTATTCTTCGTTTCGGCATCATGCGTGAACACATTATTGTCGACCTTATAACTATTGAGGGCTTCCGTTTTCTCATCCAGAACTTTTTTCTTTTCATCGACAATAGTCTTCAAGAACTCTATCGACTCCGACGAGCGGTCTGTTTTCAAAGTTTTATTATAGCGAATGAATTCCTGACATACGACGTTAACGGTGAGGGCAGACAAAAACGGGTTCTCTGAAATATAGTCCACCGAAATAAAATCGGAATTTTCCAGTCTCTGAATACGGAGGTCCTTGCTGATCGTTTCGTGGTCGTAGCCGTATCCTTTCAGGATGGCAAAAAGCATTTGATCTTGCGTGTCAAACAAGTTCAGAGTCTTAATATTTCTTAGTTTCTCCTTGAATAACGCAAGGGCTTTCGTCATTGACTTTTCATCAATGATTATATCCCTCTCTTTTGAATCGTCGAATACCCTGAACGGCTTCTTGTCTTCCAAATCATGAATGATAAGCCGGTACGACACCAAACTGAGCACCGGCGCGGAGTTCATCGATTTGATGATATTCGTAAAATTAGTGCTTACATCGAAGGGAGTTGCCGGAGTTTCGTTGAGCTTTACGTCATCGTCGGTTGTAAAGCCAGTTGCAATTTGCGCCGTCGATTTGTACCTGTCTCCCATTTCTGAAATAAGGAAATAGGACGCCGCCACTGTCAAAATAGGTATACCCAATAGTATACCTAATCTACGTTTAAAGATCTTAAAACTCATAGTATTAAAGCCACTTCTAAATTACTTAAAAAACACGTCATCCCGACCAAGTGTTCCGTATTTTTTGAACTAATTCGCCTGTATCGTTTGCGGAGTAACCTATTTATAGAATTTGATAGTGACGGTTTCTTTTTCTGAGGCTGGGCCGCTTGCTTGCTCCACGCTGAATATGATTCTGTTACCTTCTATACCTGCATTTTTCAGGTAGTCCAAGATATTAAGAAGGCGTTTTTGATAAGTATCGAGATTCTCATTTCCGGATTTTGATGCAATTATTCTCAATTTAATATTTTTCTGAGGTGCAAATGCCCTGTTTATCTTCTGCAGGTTTGCAATGTGTTCTGCATTCAGATCACTGACTCCCGGATTAAATAACAATACGGGGTCAAATACTACACCGCTTATTTTCTTGACTTCCTCATCGCTCAGATACTGATAATAATCAACTTCGTCGTCTTGCTTAACGGGGAAGACGGCAACCCGATAGATGTCTGACAAATCGCGATTACGATTGCTGGAAAAAAAAGCCACTGTATCGTGGTAAATGGAAAAAAAACTTTCAAAAGCCGGTGAATTAATCTTTAATCCCAAATTCTTGGGAGCTGACCACACCTCCCAGGACTCATACAACCTATCGCTGTAAAAAATATCAGCATTTCCATATCCAGGATGACCGTTGCTGGAGAAGTAAAGACGGCGTTTATCAGGAGAGAGAAACGGTGCCATCTCAAAACCACTGGTGTTAATAGTAGATCCAAGATTGCGCGGCTTCGACCACTCGCCCTTGGCATTTTTAAGGCTGATATACAGATCTTCATTACCGCGGCTTTCCTCTCCGTTCATGGAGAATATGATCACTTTCATATCGGGAGAAACGTATGCGCCCAAGAAATCCTCCGTGCTTAGGCCGGGTACGGGTATCAATTTTGGTTCAGTCCATGTGTTATTGCGTTTCGACGACTGGTAAACACCCAATGCCCTTCTTGTGCCAGTTGTTTGTAATAGGAACACCTCATCTCCTTTGTCGTTCATGCCAATCAAGGCATTGGTGCCCTTGTCGTTGAATGTTCTTTCATTCTGAGGTTGGGTCCAGTTCGATGTGTTTTCGTCATAGGTACTGATGTAAATGTCTGTGCCTGCGAATTTTCCTCCGACATTATCGGGGGATGCAGCCCGCGAAAAGAACAAAGTCTTACCATCGGGTGACTGCATCGGTAAAATATCCTCATACTGACTATTAATTGACGTGGAAAGTTTTCGAAGGGGTCCGAAATCCCATTCCTGAGCCCAGGCCGTAATAGGAAGTATGCAAATGATTAAAACAAATGTTCTTACCATGTTTGCTGTTTTTGGCGTTTGAAATTATTTAAACGAAGTGACAGCACTAACTCGTGGCTTCCATCGCTAAATTGTCGCATGTTGCTTCCTGCAAGTTCATAAGAGTACGATGCACCCAGCTTCTCATTTAAGTTAAATCCAACAAGCCCGACCATACTCTTTACATCCCTGTAAGTTAAGCCAAACCACATCTTGTCTTCAATGTAAAGTTTAACGTTGTAGTCGATAATAAATTGATTATCATCTTGCCAGAGGGCCAAAATACTTGGTTTCATGTCCATCGTGGCACTAAGAGAGAATGCGTAACCGGCCTGAATTACCCCGCGATAGTAATCGTACGGCAGGTCCGTCTCATTGTCTTGCAGAACAATATTGGCCAATGGCAAGTATGAAAAACCAAAGTAGAATCTTGGTGAGTATACTACAAATCCCGACCGAATGTTCAAGGTGGTGTTTGCAGATCCTGTATTTACCAGCCTCTGGTAGATCGGATCCGAATTAGGATCTATGGGCTGCTGCGGGTTGTTAGGATCAATGCCGAAGTAGATTCCACCCAGATCGATTTTGGTATTGTCAATGATAGCACCCACGCCAACAGCAAGTCTGATATTTTTTGTAACGGGATAGTGAAAAGAATAATTTACCCCACCGCCGAGTTTTTTTATCAATCCGAATTCCTCCTGCAAAAGATTGATACCCAGCCCATGTATGACTCTCTTGATCTTAGGAATCTCATTGTTCTGGTTTTTGGCCATGCTTGTTCGTATAGCGTTCAGCGTAAGATCCAACGGCTCCTTGATCCGGAAGTTAAAGGACGCGTTGAGAAATTTTGGGGCATTGCTCCCAAATCCTGTCCACTGATACCTGTATCCTAGCTTCAAATCCTGATATCCTTCAATGCCCGCGAATGCAGGGTTGTAAAGCGGGGCAAAGTGAAAATTCTGGCTACTGTTTGGAACGAACTGCCCGTAGCTACGCAAGCCTAATAATCCTAAAACCGCCGCCAGTAAAAAACGCTTCATCGACATTACCTTAAAATAGTCACTACACCTTTATATTTCTTTTTATCATATTTTAAGTCGATAGTATAAAAATAACTATCGGCAGGTAATGCGCCATCTGGTCCATCGCCGTTCCATGGAGTGCTGAATCCTTTTGCCTCATACACCAATGTACCTCGTTTGTTGTACACTCTGATAAGGGCTTCCTTGTACTGCTCAAGTCCATTAGGAGAATAAATATTCCAAAACGGATTTTCGCCAGTCGGTGTAAAAGCAGAAGCTATGTCCAGTTCCTGAAAGGTACTTACTAAACCCACAAGCCGCTCTTTTGTTTCACTATACGCCCGATCAAGGTCACGAATCCTGATAGATATTGACTTGGTGATCAAGTCAAAATTCTCTACAGCAACATAGTTATACCTGACCGAACGTATGGCAGCGACATAAGCCTTCACCGATGCTCTTCCCGAGAGGGTCAGTACCCCAAATGTCTCGTCAAAACTTCCGATGATCCCAAGGGTATCGTTAAAAATAAGATAGTCCTCCATTTCGAAGTATTGTCCGATGGGTGTTGTAAAGCCTATTACCGCCTCGATAAGATCGTCGCCATCCACATCGCGGGCATCAAAGATCGTGGTCAGTTTTACAGGAACTTCACTTCCCAACTCATACTTCAGCGTATCGCTCTGCGGGGGCTCAAGCGCAATGATCTCAGGCGGGTCGTTGACGGGCTCGATGGTTATTATCACGTTGGTCTCATTCAAGCTATAATGCACGCCGTCGCTGGCCTTCCACTTAATGGTATCTGCTCCTGTTGAATCGCTGAGTGGAACGTATTGTAGATTCTCAATTTCACTAGCAGGAATAATATCATTCACCGCTACTGCAGCTTGCCCCAGCATCAACGATCCAGTCGTGTGCAATTTGGTTATTTGAATTTCCGCCAGGCTATCTGCGTCGGCATCTGTAAAGCTGTTGGTAAATTCAGAGGCAAAGTCAAATGCCAAATCTTCATCTGTGTCAATGGCAAAGGGCTGTATTATGGGTCGCGTGTTCACTACGATCGAAAATTGTTGAGATGATGTGGCATTGGCAGGATCCTTGACCTGCAAAACCACGACTACCTCGCCTGTAGTACCAACGGGGGGCGTCCCGCTTAGCGTAGCGCTACCGTTAGCGCCTTGGGCCAGCGATAACCAGGCAGGCAGCGTCAGCGCTTCAAATGTTATGGCTTCGCCTTCCACATCGGATGCCTCAATCGAATAAGAATATGATTGCCCCGTTTCGGCTATTGTTATGGGCTGCGACGTAACAACGGGAGGATCATTCACCGGCTCAATGATGAAATTAAACGTTCGTTCAATAAAATTGACATTAGGCGGAGGACTGCCTTCGCCGTTG